>QMSC01000119.1 GCA_003649515.1 Thermoprotei archaeon
CCCTAGGAAGTTTATTTCTGCCCTGAAACTTAACCAAAATTTAGCCCACAGGTACAACCCAACGATACCGCCAGAGTGGCGAAAATTCTTCGAAGGGAAAAAGCTTCTAGACCCCTTCGCAGGCTTTGGCTCAATACCCCTAGAGGCGCTTAGGCTAGGGCTGAGTGCAACTGCTGTCGAGCTGTTGCCCACAGCCTACGTATTCCTTAAAGCAGTCCTAGAATACCCTCTGAAATACGGAAACCAGCTGGTTAAAGACGTGGAAAAATGGGGTAACTGGATAACCGAACAATTACGCAAAGACCCACTAATACAACAGCTCTACGATCCAGACGTAGCAGTCTACATAGGAACATGGGAGATAAAGTGTCCTCACTGTGGTAAGTGGACGCCTGTAATTGGCAACTGGTGGCTGGCCAGAGTTAAAGATTCTAGCGGAGAGTACAAGAGGCTAGCGTGGATGAAACCTAGGAAAAACGAAGACGACAGTATCACAATAGAAATAGTCGACTTAAACAGGGAGCTAAAAGTCAGCAAGCTTCCTAAAGGAATCAAAGTAGATACCAGAAGTGGAAGGGTAATACTCCCGAGTGGAAGAACATTTTCTGTTCCCAAGCCCAATATAAAGGCCAGAGTAGAACAAGTGGTTTGCCTCAGCTGCGGCAATATTATAAGATACATAGACTCCACCACGGGAAGACATTACAGTGCAAAAGACAATGTTCCAAAACAAATCCGAGAAAAGCTCATATGGTATGTAAAATACGCCCTAACTAAATACTATGAAGAAGAGGCTAATCTAGCAAGACTTAGGCTTTTAGTTAAAATAAAAGTCATAAATAGGGATCTAATATTCAAACCCTGCACAGAAGCTGACCAAACCAAGCTCGAATTAGCTAAAAAAGCGCTGTCTGAACTGTTTAAGCAAGGAGACCCAGACATACCTACGGAGCCTGTAGCACCTTACGGAACGAAAGCGATTGGCGGATATCTGTTTATTATTAAATATGGTATGACTAAATGGTATAGGCCATTCAATCCTAGACAATTATTGGTTTTGGTTAAACTTGTTAAGCTGATACGTGAGGCTGGCAAGAGAATTAAGAAGGAAAAGCTCAGAGAAGGCTGGAGCGAGGAAGAGGCATACAAGTACGCAGAAGCAATAACAACATACCTAGCAATAGCGCTGGTAAGATATGCAGGGTACAGCAACATCACAACTCCTTGGAAAAATTATACAGGTTTTGGTAGTACCACGGCATTATTAAGAGCGGTTAATATAATGGTTTTCAGAGGAATAGCAATGACATGGAATTGGACGGATTACAACGTAAATTATGATAAAATAGGGTTTGAGAGAGATGTTAATTCAATGGTTTCAAGTTTATCCTATCTTGTTTCCGCTGTCTCCGGTGATCCTAATACTTTATTCGAGGATGATAGAGGATCTAATGAGCAAAAGGCTGATGTTTTACTCGATGATGCCACTATACTAGCTAAGCTTAATCCTAAGGAAAGCTTTGATCTCATAGTTACTGATCCTCCTTATTACGATGATGTGCCTTATGCGGAGCTTAGCGACTTTTACTATGTCTGGCTTAAGAGAGTTTTAAGTGATGTAGGAGACCAGCGTTTAATTCCTAGGTTCCTACCAGTGGCTTTCTTCAAGAAAGTAGGCGATAGATGGATCGAAGTTAGGACTCAGTGGGAGGAGTATGCTAAGAGAGAGGTTGGCCTAAACCCGCCTAGGCTAGGTCTTAACGCTACGATGGAAGACGGTCTAAGACATTTCCAGAACTTACTTAATTTATCCTTCGTAGTAATGTCGTCCAAACTTAGGGATGATGGACTTCTAGTGACCTACTACGCACATACTGATCCTAATGCTTGGAAGGCTCTACTTAAGGCTGGCTGGGAGGCCGCTGGCTTCAGGATTACTAACGCTTTTCCAGTAGCTACCGAGTCTGCCTTGAGAGTTATTGCTAGAGGAAAGCTTGCTCTCGACACTAGCATTATAGCTGTTTGGAGGAAAGGCGTGAAGGGCTTGATTAGCGTGGGTGAGCTGTACTCCTTGATGGTTGAGGAGGCGAGTGCAAGAGGTGCTAAGTTATTTTCTAGAGGTCTTATTGGCAGGGACTTGATTATCGGTACATTAGCTGCGACTCTAGCCGTGGCGACTCGATACAAGGAGGTTAGGGACGTCGGTAAAGTCGATGTAGATACTCTGGTTGATAAGTACGTCTATCCCGCGACTATGAAGGGGATAATTAGGGCAGTTGCTAAAGTTGGTAAGGTATCAGAAGTGGTTAAAAGCTCTCCTGCTATCCTCTACGTCCTCGTCAAGGTTATAATGAGGGGGGCTAAGAGAAAGCATCTTACGAGCAACGATGCCGTAATGTTGTCTATAGGTACCGGTGCGGATCTCAACGAGATGGTGAACAGATTTAGAGTATTTACTAAGGGCGGCGGAGAGGAATCTAGAGGTATAGCGCTTACTCTGCTAGAGCCGCAGAGCTTAGATAAGACTAGGCTGGAGGAGTTTTTAGCGCGTAGGGGGCTTAACACGATAGAGCCTAGATTAAAATGCTCGGTGGATGCTCTTCACGTACTGGAGTACTATGCTCTCACCCTACCTCTCGAAGAATTCAGGAAGAGGCTTGAAGATCTCAGGGCTAAGTACCCCTCGTATGTAGAGGAAGCTTTAGCTATGGCCAGGATCTTCGCTAGGGTCTTGCCAGAGAAAGATGTCGAAAAGACTTTGTGCTCCCGTGTCATTGAGAGGCTTGGGCCCTCGGTTTTGGAGTTTTTAGGGAGGTGATACTGGATGGGGTTTAAGAGGCACGTTAAGATTTGGGAGGATGTCTTAAAGCCCGAGTACGACGAAAAGGCCGCCCCCTCGCTATGGGAGGTTGTACTGAGGGAGGCTCCCTCGATTTATGGTGAGGCGAGGGAGTTCTTTAGGAGAACCTATCTTACTAGCTCTATGAAGGATGCTATTGAGAGTTCTGTGAAGGCGATTAAGGGCGAGGGCAATAGAGTGCTCATACTGACATCTCTCTTCGGCGGAGGCAAGACCCATACTCTGCTTGCGCTCTACCATGCTTTCAACTCGCCAAAGGAGCTGGCTATACTCGATAAAGAGCTGGCCGGAAAAGTCGCTGAGCTAGGAGGAGTCAAAGTAATTGTTCTAGATGCGGATAGCGAGAAACTGGTACCCCATCCAAAGATGCCCTATGAGGTCGACGGCTTCACCATAAGGACTATCTGGGGCATGCTAGCCTATAGGCTTGGGAAGTACAGCGAGATAGAAGCATTAGACAGCGAAGACTCGCCTCCGCCCAGCCCCCAGAAGATAAGATCCCTCCTCAGAGGACAGAAGATATTGATCCTCATAGACGAAGTGGTAAAGTACATTTTCAATATGAGGAGGGCAGGACTCTTAAGAACTTACGGCGAGAGAGTCATAACATTCCTCGAGAACTTGGCCAAGGCGGTCGAGGATACGAACACTGCTTTAGTTGCCGCTGTCCCAGTGGAGCTCAAGAGGGAGGAAGGATACGAAATACTCCTGGCGGAGGAGGCGTACAGGGAAGACGCACAGAAGGTCTACAGAGGCCTCTCCAGGGTGGCTGCGAGGCGTATAACCCCTGTCACGGTAGATGATATAGCCCAGCTCCTTAGAAAGAGGATCTTCGAGTTCGTACCAGAGAATGTGCAGACAGAACTCTACTCTGTCTACAGCCAGTACAAAGACCTGTTTGGCGATGAGAGCTACTGGGACTTCGTGATAGAGGAGACTGGCAGAAGGCTGGGTATAAGGGATACCTATCCCTTCCACCCCAAGTACATTGAGACTCTCTACGAGTTTATCTCCAGGAGCAAGGATCTGCAGAAGACCAGGGACGCCATAAAGATCACCAGGAAGGTGGTGAGAGGCCTATGGAGGAGCATCGACGACCCTGAGTTCATCATGCCCTGGCATATAGACCTCAAGAACCCCGATATCAGGAGCTACGTTATCACGCAGAGCTACAGGGCATTCGACCATGTCCTGAACAAGGATATAGTATCGCCTCTAGGCGCCCTGGGCAACGTCAAGAAGTGTAGCAAGCCCGAGCTTGCTCTCAATATGTCTATATTCGTTTTCCTCAAGACCTACACCTATGAGGCTTTCAAGGAGGCTATCAAGCCTTTCCCGACGCTGTATGAAGTAGCTCTGGCGACGTACGAACCAGGATTCTTCGCCAACTACAAGCTACAGCCAGCCGACATAAGAGATGTCCTGGCGGAGATGGAGCAAAACCTCGTCTTCCTACAGACTGATGGAGAGAGGTACTGGTTCACGCTCTACCCCTCGGCTATCGAGTACGCCGAGAAGAGAAGCGAGGAACTCCTCCGAGCTAGGAGAATAGAGCTGTACGCCGAGGTTAAGAAACTAGCTGTGGGCATCTTATTCCCCTCGGCCACCGGGCGCGGAGTGAGAGCAGAGGTTCCAGTGAGACTAGTCAACAAAAACAATTGTATTGTCGTAGGA
>QMSC01000120.1 GCA_003649515.1 Thermoprotei archaeon
CGTATGAACAATGTCAAGCTCAGGCTAACAGTGGCAGATGGACGAGTAGTTGAAATACTGCACAAGCACTACTGGTTCAAAAACAAGTACCCCCACCACAGCCCGAATGTAGCCCGAAGCTTGCTTTCGAGCTTTTATGTTGCTAGCTTCAGCTTTTCTTAGAATATACTCTGAAGTGGGGCTTGTAGCCTGTCATTAGTTGATGGAGGTGATGACTCATGCTATTTAGCACCAAGAGCGTAAGGTAATTTTCAGGTAAAGTACACTATACTAACGGTTCCCTAGATCATTATAAAAAGTTTGACTACAATCGCATATAAAGAGCCTTTGTAATATCGTAATGTTCAGAGTTTAGATAGCGCTCGATGAATAAAATATCACAACCGGCTTTAAAATTCTAGATCAACTCAGCTCTCGGCGGATACTTCTCTAGGTAAGGCTTCCCCTCCTCCAGATCGAGCCTTATCCTGTACTCCTCCATGTATGATGTCCCGATTATTACAGGCTCCCTTAAACCCTTAACTACCTGAACTATCGTCGTGTAGGGTATCTCCACCTCCTCTATCACGAACATGACTGGGCTCCACCCGATTATCTCGCCCTCCTTCTCCCTAACAGCTAATGGAACAGGTCTAGGCTTATCGTACGGATGATACCCCACCTTCTCAGCCAGCTCATCGCTTATGAATGTAGACCTAGCCCCAGTATCGAATAGAGCATCTACACCTCTCTCATACCTTCTCTTAATTACGGAGTATACGTCAACCTTAGCCCTTACCTGGGTCATACAACTAGAACTTAAAGGTTAAATGTTAAATCGTTTACGGCTTAGCTATCACTAGGAACTTAAATCACGCTTAAGCCTCTCCACTCCTTCCAGCAGAGCATTTAAACTTTTGGATCCCTGACTAATTCGCTTATAAGTCTGTCAGTATTAGCCCTAGCTTCATCTATCTCCATAGCTGTCTTCAAGTCTAAGCATAAACCGCAAGCATTACAGAACTTTGACGTTGGAGAGTTTTTGTTCTTAGATCTAGGACAAACAACAACGGCGAACTCCTCTTCTTTCCCCTCTACGTCAGCCTTCATTCCATGAAGCTTTAGCAAGGCGTTATCCACATCTCTTCCTGAGAGATCAACGTAGGATCTTTGACGAGTAACTTAGCTTGGACATACTTTCCCTCTTTCAAAAGTCTTGAAATACTAGGCAAAAGCTTGTATACTTTCGCTCTTACTTCTCTGTTGTATGGCTTGTGTAGAAAGCGTGAAATTAATAGTGAAGGTTAAAGGGAACATGCAACAGAGAACCAATAACAAACGGAAAATTTATAGATATTGAGTTGTCATTACTGAATATGAAACATTTTAATATTAAGTTGAGATTAGAATATTTACTTTTGAGATTAAGAGATAGATTTGGCATACCTTTTAAACCAGAGGAAGAAATTAAAAAAATTGATATAAAGCAAGGACAAGCAATTTTAGATTTTGGTTGTGGTATTGGTTCTTACACTATTCCTGCTGCTAAATTAGTGGGTGAACGAGGAAAAGTTTACGCTTTGGACAAGCAACCATTAGCTTTAAAAAAGGTTGAAGAAAGGGCTGAAAAGGAAGGGCTTCATAATATACGTACAATTCTATCCGATGGAAGTACAGGTTTACCTGATGAGAGCATAGACATAATCTTATTATATGGTGTGCTTCCTGAAATAGAAGATAAAGATTTTGTACTAAGAGAATTACATAGAGTTTTGAAACCAAGCGGATATCTCTCTACACGTTATTGCTTCCGTATGAAAAAGGACAGAGTTCTGGAAATTATAGAAGCAACGAATCTTTATTCTTTAGTAGAACAAAAAGGTCATATACTCAATTTTAAGAAGAAATAGATTAATTTGTTGTGAAATAACAATCTATGATGTAGGCATTTTCTTTTTAATTAGCTCGGGGGCAAATTGAATATAACGCAGTAGAATAATAGTTGTCCGAGTAGACAATACTATAAATCCTGTGATAGCGCCCACGAAACTACGAACTAAACGCTCTTCCTTTTCCTTCCCCTCCTGTTTCACTTGTGTTTTCGCATACGCTAAACAGAGCAACCTCAACAAAAAATCTTAAGTTTCCGAAGTACTATAAGTAGGAGTTGAGAGCTCTCTGGAGTAAGTTGAATTTATAAGAGTTAATGTGTTATGTGGAATGAACTATGGGCGTTGGGTTTTAGGATTTCTACTCTGTCTCTTTACTAGTAGCTCGTACAATCTGTCAATCCTCCTGTTCGTTTCGTCTATTTTCTAGATAGTTCTAAGTGAATGCTGTCGATTCTCTTATTGACCTCGTCGATCTTCTTGGATAGTTCTAAGTGGATACTATCTATCCTCTTATTAGTTTCATCTATTCTTGTCGTCAGTCTTTTATCTAATTCGTCTATTCTCCTATACATCATGTCCAGGTACAGTAACATTATCTCTTCAACTGATAGTTTCTTGCCCTCCTTAACCTTCTCAAAGAGATACAATTATCACATACCCCCTCTATCACCATTTCATCAAATACGGTTAAACCTTAAAGTAAAAACAGCCTACTATCATTAACTACGAGAATTATTACATTAAACCTAACAGTAAATGCTTGAGTGGAATTATATGCATGAGATAGAGCGTCTGAATAAGTGGCCTCGTCGTCTGAAAGAACAATTTAAGCACTATTATAAGGCACTAAAGATGTTATGGAATAAGCAAGATAGAAGGCTTTTCAGAAAATGGAAACAAATAATCGCAAATATTGTTTATAATGCTTTTTGTAGATACTGAATTAGTGCAAAGATATTCTAATATAAAACAAGTCAAGAAATACCTAAAAGTATAGTTTTGCTCCACATTTTAGATCAGAATTTCAGAGAGAACATTGAAAGTGCCGCTAATTGCAATCTCTATCCTAGAATTCTCAAACTATGGTCTGAATTTCAAGAAGAATATTGAAAGATTACTGTACAGATCATCATTATTATTATTGGAATCATCTCAAAATTTCAAGAAGAGTATTGAAAGTAGTTCATTTACAGCAATATTAATAAAACCAAACCTCTTTTTTAGAATTTCAAAGAGAATATTGAAAGGTTTGAATCCAATTGAAGAATGCAGAGACATCTTGTGTTATCCACTTGAACTTCAAAAGAGAATATTGAAAGAAGTCTCGATTTAGTGACCACTTACTCGAAGAGCTATTGATTTATATGAATTTCAAAGAGAATATTGAAAGTTTGTAGGGCTCTCTCTTTAGGTATGTATTCAAACCAGTCGCTGTGGAGTAAGAGTAGACGCAGGGATATCACCTTTCAGATAGTTTTAAAGGAATAGAGTTTAAAACGCTATCGTACTAATCTCTCAGGACTCCTTATTTTTATCTTTTCTCCACTGGATTAATTGAGGTTTCTCCCCTTGCTTTCCTCTCAATTATCTATTTCAGAGAGCTTCGTCGTATCATTTTCTCAGCGTTTAAGGCTTCTAGTCTCCTGTATTAAGAAATATAAACTTTAGAGAATATGAGAATAGAGATTATAGTGAGAAGGTTCCCAAGGGTGTGAGATTATGAGAACCGAGCTTTCTTCAAGAGAACGTCTCCTTTTAACCATTGATTGTCGTGAACCGGATCATGTCCCCCTATGGAATCGTGGGGGCATACCCTACAGATATTTTGATAAATATCATAGAGATCTCCCCTGGCCTAATCAGTTTGAACGCATTAAGCATGCTCTTAAGATTGGAATTGATGACGTTGTCTACATAAATCCTTCTCGTCTTCTAAATAAGGATGTTAAAGTTAGGATACGTAAGGTTCATCCACCAATGGAAAGATACCCATTACTAATTAAAGAGTATAAGACGCCTAAGGGAACGTTAAGCAAAGTAGTTCGACAGACTCCAGATTGGCCCCATGGAGACGATATTCCACTCTTAGATGACTATGGGGCTGCATCAGGGCGTTCAGTTAAGAATTGGGTTGAGAATAATCAGGATCTGGAGGTTCTCTCTCACCTATATAGAGAACCAACAGAAAGGGAAATTGAAAAATTTCAAGGAGAGGTAGAGCCTATTAAACGTTTTGCTAAGAAATACGAAATTCTAATAGTGGTTCATGAAGTTACCTACTTAGGTAGCGCTGTAATGTGGTTATGTGGATTTAAAAAGGGCATGGTAGCAATCTTTAGAAGACCCGAGTTTGTGCATCGGCTTCTTGATATAATTCATGAGTGGAATATGAGAACTATCAGATTGCTCATAGATGTAGGCGACATAGACCTAATCGTACACTATGGCTGGTATGATTCCGCGGATTTCTGGCCTCCGAGAGCTTATAGAAGCTTCATCCTTCCGCGAATGAAAAAAGAGATCGAACTTGCTCACAAGAATAAAATTAAATTCGGCTATACTATGGCCAGCGGAGCTATACCCCTGCTAGGAATGTTTAAAGAAATGAATTTAGATGTCCTTTATGGAATCGATCCAG
>QMSC01000121.1 GCA_003649515.1 Thermoprotei archaeon
GAGGGCGGGGGTGCCCGAGCCAGGACAAAGGGGCGGGACTTAGGATCTAGCTTGAAGATAAGGGCTAGAGGAGAGCTCCCGTGGCGAAGGCCTGCGTGGGTTCAAATCCCACCCCCCGCACCATAGTTCAATTTCTCTTAATATTCTCTCTAAATCTGCTACATCATCTAACCTATTCAAGAGACAAATGGTCTTGTAAAACAGCTACTTAGTTTTGTTTCTTTTAGTTCTTCTATTTCTTATATATCTTATTGCCAATAAGTAGGCTGAGGTTGTATGTGTATCAAGTCCTAGTTTCCTACTTAGTGGAATTTACAACGTGACGCTACGCAGGGAGGCGTTCGTCCTGGAGCCCGAGCATAGGGTAATCGTCGAGTACCCTACGAGCTACCCTATATGGAAGGCCGACGTAGAGTGGGAGGAGCAGTACCTAGTCTTCGCGAGCGGACATCACACGATAACCAGCGTAGATCCTAGCAGGTACAGGATATGCTTCTTCGATTTGAACGGTACCCTGCTGTAAAGGTACCCGACGGAAGACCAGGTGTGGGGTATAGATATATCCGACGATGGAGAGTACGTGGCCGCCTCGTTCCTGCCCGAGGGTTGCCAAGCTGTTCCGTAGGGACGGGTCTCTCGTATGGGATATCTACGAGCTGGGCTATTCTATGTTCGAGTCCAGGGAGATCAAGATAAGCCATAATAGTAAGTACGTCGCCATAGGAACTACGCCTGGTGACCTCCTACTCCTAGACTTGGAGACAGGCAAGCTACTCTGGAGGGCGTTCCTTTACGGGCAGATTAGGGGCATAGTGTTCACCTTCGATGACTCAATAATCTAAACTTCGAGCGGCGACGGCTACGTCTACGAGATCTCTACCTCTACGGGAGAGGTATCGGGGCGCGCCTATATCGAGGCTTGGACATACAGGTACAGCCTCACACTTTCGAGAGGCGAGAGGTACCTGGTGACTGCCAGTAAGAACGGCAAAGTATGCTTAGTCGACGCGGGGAAGATGGAAACCCTCTGGTGCTTCGACGCGCGCGGCGGGTGTTACTGGTCTGAGGTCGCTCCCGATAACGAAGTAGTCCTGAGCGGGAGCGGTGGCGCCTACGGTATAGTGGCGTTTAACAGGGAGGGGAAGACATTGTGGTTCGACTCTCCAGTATCCTTGGTTAGAGCTTTCCTAATGAGCGGTAAATGTATCTTTGTGGACAACAAGGTCTACAGCCTTACGGGGGAGTTAGTGTACGAGATTAAGGAGCTATCCCGCAACGTAGACTTCGTCTACGCGGCTAATAACAGTTCGAGGATAATAGCCGTAGATTCTGATGGGACGCTCTACATCCTAGAAGGCGCTTTCAAGCGCCGTGCAGACCATACCTACAACGATACGTATGCAGAAACTGTGGCAAGCAGTTTAAGGACTTGACAGGTACGCCCCTAGCTGGGGCGCGAATACCTCTAAGCACTGTGCTGGCAATACTCTACCTCTACTACAAGCTAGGCCTCAGCTATCGAGGAGGGCGCTTTGCCCTCTCCTTTATCTTGTCCCATGTCCACTCTTCGATGGGTTTACCCAGCATACAGCCGCAGATCCTGCTGAACCACCCGTCCATGACCTTATCCTCAAGGTTCTCAGGAGTTTCGAGTTCTCTAAACCCGCTGGGCCTCTCCTTCAGGATACCCTCTAAGCCTCTGGGCTCGTAGTATGGGTAGCCATCCCTAAGGGGGCCTGGCTCAACTCGCGATATATGCTCATTAGCACGGCCTAGTTAGCGGCTTCCTTTATCTCCAGGGTTACGGAGGGGATGTCCATGTCGAAGCCCTCCTAGTATCTCTCGACGGTCTCGTACCCTACGAGTTTTCTGAACTCTTCAAGGGGTAACAGAATAGGCAAGCGACTACCAGATATAGGCTTAACAAGGTGTAAGATAAGGGCTATTAGTTCGTTCATCGCTTATTCAGAGGGGGTTCATGAGGTGGCTGATCCTCGTAGGTATACTCGTCCTTCTAGTCCTGCTCGCGTTCGCCCAGCCCGTCCAGCGCCTGGAGTCAGGAGAGGAGTACTCGTTCGATGTGGGCGAGGAGCTGGAGAGGTACGCGTTAACATTTGAGTTCGTGCTGGAGAAGTACTCGGCCTTCATGGAGAGCTTTAAGGTGGATTTAGGAGGAGGTCTGACCGTAGAGGTTTACTCCTGTGTTCCCCCGCGCCCGTCCCCAGGTGTGTACCTGCGGGTAGGGGGAGTGGAGGAAGAGGCGCCTGTCCTGCTGATACCCGGCGAGCGTTATAGGTTCGTGGTTTCCTGCGACGGTTCCTCGACTGAGGTCAGAGTTGAGGCTCTGGAGGAGGGGTGGGTTCTGCGCTCGGAGACTGTGCAGCCCTTCTTCATACAGGGCTTAACCTACGGTGACGGTAAGTGGTACTATACGGCTACCTCTATGGTGTTCAGGGTTTCAGAGAGAGGCGAGGTTGAGGACTACAATGACTACCCTATACCCGGAGAGCTGGGCGAGAAGGGATACTTCCACCTGGGAGACCCCGATTACTACAAGGGCTTGATAGTGATACCGATAGAGAAGAAGGGGTATGTTAGGCCAGCCATAATCGCGATTTACGACGCCGACTCACTCAAACTCGTGAGGTACGCCTACGTCGATCAAGACCACGCCCCATGGGTCGCCGTAGACCCTGAGGGTTACGTCTACTGCTCGGAGTTCCAGGCCACCGAGATCTACGTCTACCGCCTAGACGACATAGGGAAGGGGAATAAGGCTAGCCCCGTCAGAGTAGTAGAACTCAAGGGGAAGCTGCCGGGCGTTCAAGGAGCGGTCTATGTTGATGGCTTCCTCTATGCCTCAGTCGTCGACTGGTACGTTTACAGGGTGAACCTCGAAACAGGGAATGTGGAGAGGCTGATCCCACTTCCAAAGATGTACGAGGTTGAAGGCATAGAGTACGCGGAAACTCCAGACGGAGCCCTACACGTGTTGATGAACACGTTTAGTGAGAAGTACAACCTGGTCTACCATGCCTTCAAAGTAAAGGAGGGAGAGGTACTAGCCGGGATTAAACTCGACTCCGCCTACTCGATAGGTCCTAAAGTAGTGATTAAGGCGAGACAGCCTCTCGAGATAGCCCAGCCGAGAATCGAGAGAGTAAAGGAGGAAATCCCCGTAGAAATCCTAACCGTTGCTACGTTAGTCGTAGTTATAATTGCCGCGTTACTAGCCAAGAAGCTCAAAAAGACCTAGTAGACAGTTACCTTAGCTGTAGCTTAACGTAATAGGGGTTTCCTCCACTATCGAGTATTTGCTTGCTTAAACTCTCGCCTACCTCCTCTATCTCTTCAAAGGTAGTAATAGTCCAGGGTTTAACAGGTACCCTTCTTATGGGTTTCAGAATTATCTCGCCCTCCCCCACGGTGAGTAGGACGTATTCTCCCTACTTGATACTAAGCTCCTCAACCGCTGCTTTAGGCATGTAAATGGTGTACCTCTTGCTAACCATCACCTTTATCCTCATCGAGTACGTCAAGTATTTCAGACACGCCTAGCTGATAAAACAATCTACGTTGAGAACCGCTTGCAAGTCGACATATTTAATCTACGTTGATAAAGCTCACTAAGGTATCCAGTCATTTGATGATCTCTGAAAAAGATTAGACGGGGCATTGGACTATTATTCTACCGTATAGGCAGTCGGTGCAAGTTGGCATATTACCCCAGCAGTCTATCTCCGTGGACTTGACTAGGGCACAGTAGTACCTTAGGCAGCAGTCAGCGCATGGGGGATACCTGAAGAAGTGTACTCTGTACCTAAAGGCTACGTACTCAGGTTTGCGCCATATATCTCTTAGCTTCTCCCTGTTAAGGTCGCCGAAGGAGTGCTGTTTAACCTTCTTCTCTATGCCTAGGATGTAGGCCGTGTACGTGTGTAGGAGGTTGTAGCAGGGGTAACATTCCTGTCCCACGTGACGCAGATAGCCGTGGATTCTATGAAGTCGCACGACCTCACAGTTCTGAAGGAGAACTCGGGTATCCTGGCCCCCACATTCATCTCTAGGCTCTTAGTACTCACTATCTCCCAGGCTTGTCCTCCCCTCCCAACCATTATAGAATATCTCGTCCTTGGTTAAATAGCTGGTCGGGATTACGTTTGAAACTATTATCCTGTCGACTCCAACTATCTCCGCCAGGTCGAACAGCCTGGAGATCTCCTTCAAGTTGCTCTTCATAGCCGTGAAGCTGAACTCCAGTATTGGTTTAACGCTCTTCAACTTCTTCTTCATCTTGTGAATGATCTCTACAGACCAGAAAAGTGATCTGGAAAGGCAAGTTGAATACCTTAAGGAGTACTGTTCAGCTAAGGGATATAATGTCACATAGTACTGAACGATTAGTGGTCAGGGAGTTATCCTTAATAGTACTCGCTTTCAATAGACTTAATAGGGGCCGTAGCTCAGCTTGGGTAGAGTGCGCGGCTCGGGGCTTTAGCGAGA
>QMSC01000122.1 GCA_003649515.1 Thermoprotei archaeon
AAGGAAGGGGGTTAAGGTAAGAAGGGCGAAGCCTCACGAAGGATACGAGCTGTATCGTGGGATCGCACTAGAGAAGGGCTTAATAGTAAGACCATTAGAGCTACTCAATATTCTTAGTGAGAAGGGGCTTTTGAGGTGTTATACGGCCACGTTAAATGGCTCTATATTAGCATCACTGTTTGTGCTGTGCACAAATAAGGTGACTACCTACTGGCTAGGCGGATATCACAAGAAATATTCTAAGTATTATCCTCATAGCCTATGTTTTTGGTATGCAATAAGGGAGTCTCGTGAACGCGGAGCGGATATCTTCGATATGGGAGGGATAGAATATCCTCCTACGAAGCATGCAATATTTAAGTACAAATTTGGAGGTTTCATTATAAGGCTTTACAGGCTAAAAGTATTCGTTTAGGTATAGTTTCATGTTGAGGCCAACCGCTAAAATTGGGACGAGACAGGGATATATTCCTATCAAAGTGGGAGATCTCGTTAAAATCTTAGCTGAGGTACGCGTACAAGAAAAAGGTCTTAGACTTGGGTTGTCTCGGTTCCTTACTTGGAATACTAGAGAACTGCAGGAATGATATATTGGCGAGGCGGAAAGTAGCTTATAACTCGATTATTTGGCTCCATGGAATACTAGCAAAATTTTCTTCATACTGCGTTGGCGTAGATATAAACAAAAGAGGTATAGAGCTTATGAGAAAGCACGGATACACCTGTTATATAGCCGATATAGAGAAACCCTTTGATCTTAAAATGAAATTTGATATAGCAATAGCCTCTAAGGTCATATATTACCTATCCGGTCTCAAGACCTTTATGGATAACGTTAAGAGACATTTGAAACCTCATGGAGCTCTCGTTATAGCCGTCGAGAACCCCTTTTTCTTAAAGAGGGTACTTGAAGCTGTGAAGGGGCCGGAAATAAAGTACATTAGCGGCTCGCTGGCTCTATATGACTTGAGAAGGTTAATAAATCTAGTTGAACGCTTCAATTTAAAACCCATAGAGTGTTATTATTCGTACTTTCTCTTAAAACCCAAAAAATCCTGTATATAAACTACTTCCTCGCTTCACCGTTACTTAATCGTCTGTGCCTTGGCTCCTTAACATGCTGTGCTTAAACACGTTAAGGTCTTACTGATAATACAATTTTCTTTCTCCTTAAGGGGAACTTTATATCAACAACATTGTACTCTAATTCCTTCCGGCATAGGATCTCTTCTCCCCCTTGAACTTCCACTGACATATGCGTCTTCACAAAGAATCTGAGGTATTCACCCACGTATTTTCTCAAGAAAGACTGATCTATTGTCTCTAGCTCTAACATCCCATTCTTAAACCCGGCTTTCAATTTGCAGTCTAAACACAGTCTATGAACTAACCAATTTCGGAAAGCCTCTTCATTATTCTTTGCAAGAAATACGTATTGTGATTTCATTGCCTTCTCGTAGAGAGCGTACCACCTTTGACATAAGTTCCGCAAGAGAAAGTTACTTACATGCATCATGATGCTGTGATGTACTGCAAGGAGCTCCTTCCATAGTCTTATCTTAAAAACCCTTACGAGTAAGGTTCGAGGTATATTCACGAGATCGGGTATTGGAGCCCCCCTTGAAACTACCCAAATATCCCTATTTCTAGGTCCTATAGGGTATGGGATAACCGCCTTAGGTCTTGTTACAAGGTATTTTATACCGTATTTCTTAGCCTTCTTCTCTGTGACTCCGGGCTTCCACAGGTGTTTCGGTGGCACGAAAATCTCGGGCTCCGGTATACCTGTTTCACGATAGATCTTCCAAGAGTACTTGAAATACAGCTCCTGTTCGTGAGGAGATATTTCTTGTACCTGTCTAGTATGGGGATCGATGCATAAATATTCCCCGTAGAAAGGTTCCTTATCGTGAAAAAGTCCATGATGTACTGGCTCAAGGTAATCTAAATTGTTTTTGATGAGTTTGACTAGTTCCTGCGCATAAGGTACTGGTTCAGAGTACGGTGTAACGTGGGAGAAGTCTATATATTTAGCCACTAGCCCAAAACCAAGTTTCACACGATGATGCTTTGCTAAATCTACTATACTTCTGTAGACATCTAGTGCCACGTCAACGCCTTGAATTCTAGGAAGTCCTACATCGTCTATGATGATGTAGAACGGTACTGGTATTGAAAGGCGGTCGCTAAATAGATTATGTGTACTAGCGTACTTAGTAAGTAAATATCGCTTCACGTACGCTTTATACCATATATTATGGGGTACTAAACTAAGCGCTATTGAGACCAGGTTCTTCAAAAACTCGCTAGAATATATTTTGCCAGTAGAGAAGTGCTTACTTTCTGGAACATTTTGTGTTCTTATGCTCATAGTTTTATTCCCTGTTAATCTGGAACTCTTTAAGTTGCCTTTATTAGCAGGTTAATGTTCATTTTCATATTTAAGCTTTGGAATAATCTTGAAAATCAAAAGGGTTAAGCATCTTCCTTATCAATATCTTGGCGATTAAAGACTGTTATGTGCGTCTAGGAGCAACGATATATTCTTCAGCGAAGCTATGTCTAACGAGCTGTAAATATTAATAAAAACCCTAAAAGTAGATGTACGGTAGATGGAATGAGGCTCATAACCCATAGCAAGTACATGGTCACCATCTTCGACACGAGACAGTTCGACTACATGTTTACTATAGCAAAGTTTCTATCGAAAGTCTTTCGCGTTAAAGTAATAATTCCAGGCAATCCTCCCGAGATTGAGTTCTTAAAGGGATCTTCAGTTGAAGTTCTTCGTGTACGCTTTAGTGAGAAAATATATCATCCAAGGAATTTTATCGGAATCCTACGCTTTCTCAAGAATGTACTGAAGCCTAAAACCAATGTCTTAATATTTTCAGGCGCCAGGCCTGTAACCATTTACCTAGTACTACCCCTTTTAAAGCTCCTTGGTTGCAGGATAATTTCTGTGGTACATGAACCCTTTCCCATTTTCGGCAACTATATCGTTAGACTATGTGCTTTACTGAGCCATTCTCTTGATTATAAACTGTGCGACAGAATAGTATTTACAAGCGAAGTTTTAAGGAGGGTTGCTTTTAGACATCATAAAGTTAGACCTGAAAAAACCATAGTCATTCCTCTAGGGATATATGATACCTGGGCTTATTTATGTAGGGACTTAAAGGTTTGTGAAGAGCCGTACACCATTGCTTTTGTGGGAAGAATATTTAAGAAGAAGGGGCTTGAGTACTTTGTCTCAGCTATTGAGAGGCTAAGGTTCGAGTTACCAAAGGTTAAAGCTATAATCGTAGGGAAAGTGGAGGATCCTAAGTACTTCAGTTTCCTTAAAAATCTTGATAAAGATCGCTACGAGCTACATGTTGATGTTCGAAGAATCCCTCATAGAGAGTTCTGTAAGGCGATAAGGAGAGCAAGATTCGTAGTCCTACCCTATGTGTTCGCCACACAAAGTGGTGTAATGGCTACTGTATTGGCTTTTCAAAAGCCAGTGGTTGTATCTAAGGTTGGGGGATTGCCTGAGCAAATAATTTTTGGGAAGCTTGGCATTACGGTTCACCCTAAGAGCGTTGAAGACTTAGTCGAGGCCATGAAAATGCTCCTTACAGATGATGAGTTTTACCGTAGATTGAAGAGTAGTATAGAGGCATGGGTTCCTAAAGTTAGATCACATGTCATTAAGAAGTGGATTAATGCCGTATCTAGCGTAATTAGGTGCTGTTACTAGCTGGATTGTACTTTGTCATTGCGCTCTTTAATGAATTATTTTACATTTCACCCTAGTGTATAAGAGTGGGGAGCCAATGGTTCAATTATAGCTCAAGGATCAGTTCTACGAGCTTAGCGGCTCCGTCAGGATAGCTAGGTGGCTCTCTAGACTTAGCTTCCTCAATTACTTCTCGTAGTTTTAGAGGGTTAATTTCCTCTACCAGAACGGCGTTCAGCTTTTCCGCAAGCATCCTAGCATCCTCTAAACTAGCCGTTAAGCGCCATTCGGGATTGGGAACTAGTACTACAGGCTTTCCGTACGTCAGGGCAGCGTCTATTGCAGTTTTTCCGAAGTGCGTTACCACTACTGATGCACCTGCCAACCACTTCCCGAAATCGGGGTCGAAGTCGAATACCGTCCAGCCTGGATGTCTTTCCTTGAAGGGCCTCGGGTTGATCCTCCCCGTCTGAAGCACTACCTTCTCTACTTCCAGCTTGTCAACTGCTTCAAAAAGCAATCTATGACCGTAGGTTCCCCCCGTAACCAGCACGTACCCTTCATCCTTAGGCTTGTACTCAGGAAGTTCGTAGAGTGGGCCTACTATCACTCCTTGAGGGAAGAACTCCTTTTGCTCAGGCCATTGAAGCGCTAGGAGATCCGAGATCTTCGAGAGGGTCTTAATGCTTCGACTGGGGCTCGTGAACCTCAGAGAGCTTTCAATGCTAACTACCTTCATGCCTTTAAACTTAGCAACGTAGCCTGGAGGGACGCTGTGGTTG
>QMSC01000123.1 GCA_003649515.1 Thermoprotei archaeon
CGAGCCCTAAATAATGATTTAAAGCCTTTATGGACTTTAAAGAGATTGTGGAAATAGGGGGATAAGATAGTATCAATAAACCCAGATATACAGGTCTGCGTACTAGATTACTTTCCAGTTTTTAGGAGACGGGATCTAAAGAGACCCAGCGTTAGGGAAATGTTGAAGGTGAAAAGACTTCTTAACTCGTCCAGTTTAAAGTACGTTATAGTGCAGACTTCAATAGGACATATAGGGCCTTAGCAATTCTGCCCCCTTGAATTCGGTGCAGAGCCTACATTTTATATAATCTGGATACCAGTAAATCAACGGAGATAAAAGGTGGTTTAATGGATTCTCGAGAGAGGATCTATTCCCTTCTACACTTAGAAGAGGCAGATAGAGTCGGTTACGTCGACTTCTTTTGGTCGGAGACGAGAAGTCGGTGGGAACAGGAGGGTTTGCCTAAGGACGTTTTCCTCTGCAAGTACTTCGGCATGGACATCTACATAATGGGCGTAGATGTTTCACCTAAGTTCGACACGGTAACTTTAGAGGAGGGAAAGGAATGGGTCGTCGTTAGGGATGCTTTCGGGGTCCTCATAAAGAGATGGCGCGCTAAGAGCGGTACGCCGTTTCCGTTGGCACCTGCTGTTAGAACCCTTGAGGAGTTCAAGGAGTACTTTGAGCCTCTGCTCGACCCAGAGCTACCCATGAGGGTATCCAGCTCCAAGTATCCATTTAAGGGGGATTTGGAGAAAGCATTGAAGAAAATGCAAGAAGAGTTCTTCGTCGTAGTGGGAGTTCTAGGCCCCTTTGAATACGTTCGACATATTCTGGGCTCGCGAGTAGACAATATCCTTAGGTACTTCTACAAGGATCCCAAGATGCTTGAACACATATTCGATGTCGTTGGGCATTTCCTTTCCAAACTAACGAAGGCATTTCTAGATATAGGCGTAGATGGAGTATGGGTTTGGGACGATGTTGGATATAACAGGGGCCCTTTCATATCGCCGAAGATGTATAAGAAATTCGTCCAGCCTCAGCACCGCAGAATAGTTGAACAGTTCCGCAATAAAAATCTTCCAGCGATCCTGCATACCGACGGTAATGTTAACATCCTGATAGATCACTTTATCGACGCGGGCTTCACGGCTTTGCAGCCCCTTGAAGCTAAAGCCGGAATGGACGTGAGGGTACTGAAAGAGAAGTACGGTGATAGACTTGCCTTCATAGGTAATATTGATGTTAGAGCTCTTTCAAGCGGGCCTGAAGCAATAAAGAAGGAAGTTCTATCTAAACTCCCTATAGCCGCTACCGGTGGAGGCTATATCGGCGGCTCAGATCATTCCGTGCCTCCAACAGTTTCTCTAGAGAACTATAGGCTTTTTACCAGAATTTTGAAGAAATATGGTAGGTATCCCCTAAGGAGGGTGAGTGAATGAAGGTTTTGAGAGGTATTGTAAGGAAAATAGAGAAAACGGGGGAAAGTACAGTTGACGAGGAAGGCACCACGTGGGAGAAGTGCATCTTTCACATAGAGCTAACAAGCTTTAGTAAGCGCACAAAGGAGGAGATGCCTGAAAACCTCAAGGGGAAAATTGTGAAGGTTATTAGATGGTGCGCGTTCGACTGGCATTATAGAACCAATGTACCCGCGACTTTAACGCCAGAGGAGACAGAAAGAGTCCTTAAGGGGTCTTTTGACCTAGCGGTGTAAAATTTTCCAATGGTAAATTAGTATATATTGCTGTTGTTAGGGATTAAATAAAAAGAAATATATACTTTGAGACGTTCATTTTACCGGTGCCTCGATTGAGTTTAAGAAACCTGTACCCCAAGGATCTTTTAGTTTACTTTCATGCCCCTGGAAGGAAACTCGTTGAGCTAGCAATAAGGGCAAAAGTAGCTCCTGAACCGGGAATACTTGCGAGCATTGCTAAAATGCTTGCTGAAAGTAATGTAAGAATTTTAGGTGTAAATTTCACCGTAAGGGAGGACGAGCGGTACATCCTGATTTTCGCCGATATCACCTCGGCAACTCTTCCTTTAGATGAAATTCTAAAGCGGATATCCTCACAGGACTTCGTCCTTGAGATAAGGCATCAGGAGGGCGTCATTGAGGGCTATATCTTCGATGCTTTTGGATATCCCCCTACTATAGGGAGAGGAAAGGTTCGAACCGTAGTCTTCCCATTAGAGGCACTTGCTGGAATGAGGGCCAGGCTTATGGAAAAGTTGGGAAGCGGTGGAGCCGCAATACTTTACCATGAGGGGTACCTATTAGGACTCCAGATAGGGAAGATGTTGGCAGGTGACATTAGGAGAGAATCTCTTTTGACTGAAGTGTGTATACGCTTGTATCAAGCCCTCGGTTGGGGTTTAATGAATATCTCTAAGATAGATACCTTAGCCGGGGAAGTCGTGTTAAGAATCGAGGACAACTTTGAGGTCATGCATCGTGAGGGGAAAGCCGACGAACCCGTATGCCATTTCACAAGAGGAGTGCTTGTCGGATTCTTTGAGGGCTTATGGGGGAAGAAAGTGGAAGTCATTGAAGCTAAGTGTAAAGCTACAGGTGATCCCTACTGTGAATTCATTATATCGTTCCTCCCTGGCTAGATAATCCTACCTCTTTCAGCTGCTAAAAGCCCATACGAAGGGAAAAACTTTTCAAGAACTAGACTAATTATTGAAGCTTCAATACTACTTTATAAAGGACCGGTTATACACTTTTTCGGGAGATTATGGAAACTAGAGATATAGCCTTAACATCCATCTTTACGGCACTTGTGGCAGCCACAACACTCATGGTACAAGTGTACATTCCGGAGACAAAGGGGTATTTCAATTTCGGCGAACTAATGGTATACCTTACAGCGCTTGCTCTAGGACCTAAAATAGGCGCTGTAGCCGGAGGTCTAGGGTCAGCCCTCGCCGACATCATTTCCGGATATCACATATATGCACCAGCAACTCTCGTTATAAAGGGACTAGAGGGTCTCATAGTTGGGAAGGCTTCAAGGGCTCTGACTGCGAAAACGAAGCACTTTAAAGTAGTTTTAGCACTCGCTTCGATTTTAGTATTTGTCTCGATATCCACAGTTGGAAGCCTGTTCTATACGGGAACGCTAGAGTGGACCCTCGGTAGCCCGATCTTCGAATACTTTCTAAGCGTTAAGTTGGAGAGCTACATTTGGATAGCCATCGGAGTGATAGCCATGATAGCGGTATTGTACCTTGGTCTTAGGCGAAGCGAAATAGCGTTGAATGTCTTCGCCATGCTATGTGGAGGAATCGAGATGGTGCTAGGGTACTTTGCATACGAGGCAATGATATTTGGTGTAGCAGCAGCCGCAGTAGAGATGCCATTTAACTTAGGTCAGGTTACTGTGGGCATTATTGGAGCAACCCTACTATACGAACCCCTAAATAGAGTGCTGAGAGGTCTAAGACATGGAGGAGTGGGAAGGTAAGCTTCCGCCTCATCTTTTAGAAGAATTTATATTGGAAACCGTTAGGAGACCCGATCCCAGAGTTTTAGTGGGACCTTCGATTGGGGAGGATGCAGCGATAATAGATTTTGGAGAAAAAGTTCTGGTTGTGCATTCAGACCCCATAACTGGTGCTGTGGAGAACATCGGGTGGTATGCAGTTCACATAGCCTGTAACGACGTGGCGACACGTGGAGCGAGGCCGCGCTGGCTCCTTCCAGTAATGCTTATTCCAAAGGGCGGAATTGAGCTAGCAAGAAAAATAGCCGTAGACATGAGGAAAGCTGCTGAAGAGGTTGACGCCACGATCGTTGGCGGACATACGGAGTTTACACTCGGGCTAAATAGACCAATAATCTCCATGACAGCAATAGGAGAGGCTGATAAGGATAAGTACGTCTGTACATCAAAGTGCAAACCGGGAGACTTAGTAATTCTAACTAAGGGGGTTGCAATAGAGGGGACGGCGATAATAGCCTCAGAGCTCGAAAACGTCCTTGAAAAGAGAATTCCAAGGGAGATCATTGAGCGAGCTAAGGGCTTTCTGAGAAAGATAAGTGTTGTTAAGGACGCTTTAACAGCCATGACTGTAGGGGGAGTTCATGCAATGCACGATCCCACTGAGGGAGGAATAGCTGGCGGATTACAGGAACTGGCTTTGGCTTCTGGGCTCGGGATAATAGCTTATGAAAAGGACATGTTAATTGCTGAGGAGACCGAGAGGATTTTATCGGCTGTGAAGGCTGACCCTCTAAGAACAATAAGTTCAGGAAGCCTGTTGATCGTAGCCGAGCCTTCATACGCCTTCAGAATTATTGAGGAACTGAAGCGTAACGGCATACCAGCAGGTATCATAGGTAGGATGCTACCTAGCCCTGAGGAAAGGCTTATTATAAGGAAAAGTGGCGCTAAAATGGACCTTAGTGAACACATTGAAGACGACTTATGGAGGGTTTTAAGAGAAGTTCTAGAGTAAAATCTGCCCAGAGTTAGGATGAGGGAGTGATAAAAA
>QMSC01000124.1 GCA_003649515.1 Thermoprotei archaeon
TCTCCTATGTAGTTCGATGCCTTCTCGAAGGCCTCAACTCCTTTGGGCGTGGTCACTATTAAGACTGCTCTTCTACTTTCGGCTACTGCTTTAGCCAGATTATGCAGGAATGCTGACACCTTATCCCAGTATTCCTTAGGAATAGAGTTTAGGTGCGCGACGAGCTCATCCACAAGTATGACTGTCGGTTCTTCCCCTATGGCTTTCCTCAAGATCGTAGACGGCGGTGGAGTTTCCCATGAGTCATACTTTAGAATTTCCTCATCTTCGGTTAGCTGCCTTAGCATCATTCCCCATAGGGTTCTTGCGTTTAGGTCTGGGTATCCGTAGAATCCTATCAGCTGCCCGTCTAAGACCACAACCTTAGATTTTGGGAATTTTATCAGCTTTCTACGTCCGTCTCTTTCTATGGTTATCGTGAAGCCGTTTCCGGCTGCATGGTATAGGAGAACCAGGGTGTGAGATTTCCCACCTCCAAGTCCGACCTCAAGGTGATGCACAGCTTGAACAGGCTCTCCTAAAAGCCTCCTTGACGCGGCTTCTAAGAGGTTTTCCATGGCTTCGGTGAAGTATGTCCTCTTATGCACGAACTCTTCGGGGTTTAGGTATCTTGGGTCCACGGTTATGTCCTTCTTAAGCTTAAGCCTCTCCCATACTGCTCCCAGGTTTGCCACGAAAGATTCTTCCGTAGCAGTCCCAGTTAGAATCTCCGGATAAGGTTTACAAGTCTCCCAAACTCTTCTCAAAACAACCAGCCCTTAAATATATTGAATTCTAAACCTTAAATTATTTATGCATGGAGATAGATATTTAATTATGACTAAGCGGCTTCTAGTTGAAAGCTGGTTTCCAGTATATGAGGTCGGTGTGGAGGTGAGAAGAGAAAGGAGCTTTGCTTATCTTCCGAGGCTTTATGTCTTACATCTATGGTGGGCTAGGAGACCCCTCACAGCTGTTAGGTTTCTGTTGGCTCTTTCGTGTCTTTCGGAGGATGGTTTAACGGTTAGCAGGGATGGGATGTTACGTATACTTGGAGTTATGGGAGATCCTTTAAAGTCTTGGGCTAAAAGAAAGTTTGACTACCCTGTTGCGGAGTCTCAGAATCCTAACGTTTACGCGTGTGAGAGGTTTATGGTTGAGACCTGGGGTAGAAGGCCTACCTTCGCAGACCTTATGGCTGGTGGTGGGACTGCTCCCTTTGAAGCTATAAGATTGGGCTTTAAACAGGTTGTGGCTGGAGAGTATAACCCTGTAGCTTACCTTGTGTTGAAGGCCTCACTTGAGTACCCGGTTAAGTACGGCGATAGGATTGTTAGGGATGTTAAAAAGTATGGTAACTGGATTCTCAGGAGGCTTAAGGAGAGGCTGAGAAAATACTATCCACCTTGGAAGTCTGAATATGAAACCAAGCAGCCAGCAAACTACATTTGGGTTAGGATATTCAAGTGTCCAACCTGCAGCGTTGAAATTCCCGCGCTTAAAGACCTGTGGCTCGATAGGGAAAAGGGTTATGCGCTATATCCTGAGTGGCATAGGGATAAGGTGGATTTTAGAGTCGTTAAAGTGGAGCTTAAAAGAGGTGACTTGGCGACTGTAAAAGAAGGAGATCTCAAGGGCTTAACTTTCAACGTTGCTAAGGGATATGTGGTTAAGGGTAAGCTCATATGTCCTAAGGGTCATGTTATGGATGCCAGTAAGGTTAAGGAGTACTATTCTAACTATATCGAGGAGATGGAGGCTAAGGGTTATAGAGGCGTCCATCCAGCCAAGCTTGTAGCCGTGGTTTTTAAAGGTAGGAGATATGCAGAGCCCACTGAGGAGATGGTTAAAGCCTACAGGCAGGCTGAGGAAGACCTTAAGAAGCTTTGGGACGAGCTTATAGCAGAAGAACTCATACCACTAGAAGAGAGGGATAAAGGCTACTCTGATAGGGTGGTCATATACGGTCTTGATAAGTTTTACAGGCTCTTTAACGCTCGTCAGCTTCTTACGAACGCTGAGATTGTCAGACTCGTAAGAGAGGTTTATGCCGAGTTATCCAAAAAAGATCCTGAGTATGCTGAAGCTGTAACGGTATACCTGACGCTTGCTTTTGGGAAGCTACTGGACTACAACTCGGCCCTTGCAATGTGGAACAAGCCCAGGGGTGTGATACGGAATACTTTTGATACTCATGCCTATGCTTGGACTTGGGATTTCGCAGAAGGAGACATCATAAACGAGAGAACGGGCCTTCACTGGGCTTTGGGGAATATGCTTAAAGCCCTTAAGGGGCTGGTTGAGAGGGTTGAGAACATCCGAGATGTTGAGGTTAAGATTGTCTACGGAGATGCGGAATACACGACCTTAGATCATGCACCTGAAGGCGGGTTCGACATAATATTCATAGACCCCCCATACTACGATAACGTCCAGTATGCGGAGCTCTCAGACTTCTTCTACGTATGGTACAAGCTAATCCTAAGAGACATATTCCCAGACATGTTCGGAACACCATTAACGCTTAAAGACGAAGAGGCTGTTGCAAACCCGGTTAGACATGGAAAGGAAGCTAGAAGCTTCTACGAGGACAAGATGTTGCGGATATTCAGAAGCAGTTACAAAGCCCTAAGAGATGATGGAGTACTAATACTCTGGTTCGCCCACAAGGCTGGAGAAGCGTGGATAAGCACTGTGAAATCCCTGCTGGAGGCAGGACTCACAATAACGGCTGTATGGAGCATACATAGCGAGATGGATAGAAGCCTACATGTATCCGGTAAGGCAGCCCTGAGAAGCTCCCTAGTATTCATATGCAGGAAACGCAAATCTAAAGAACATGGATGGCTCACAGATGTATTAGGGGCATTAGAGCCGACTGTGTTGAAAAGAATAGCTGAGCTGGACGAGATGGGCTTCATAGGGCCGGACCTCATAATGGGAGCTATAGGGGAAGCCCTAAGAATAGCTGGAGAAAAATGGCCTATCAAAGACCCTGAGGGAAAGCTCACTACAGACCAAATACTCAAATATGTGATAGATAAGGCGTCGGCCATGGCTATAAATCACGTGATGCGTAAGGTCTCACCAGAACTCGAAACATTTGATCCTGAGACAAAGTTCTACGCCCTAGCATGCTATCTATATCGAGGAGCAATGGATTACGATGATGCGAGAAGGCTCGCTCTATCCCTCGGAGTAACTGTGAGAGATCCCGTGGAGACTATAGCCATAAAAACAGGGCTGGCCAAATACACGGTTAGCCAAGTCAGAGGGGCAAGGGTTAAAGTAGTCGAACTCCTCGATCCTGTAGAACGCGTGAAAAGTGGAATGGTAACAGGACAGTTTGCAGTAGACCATATACATTCAGCCATGGCAGTCTTAGCATCCCATGGCACAGTTGAGGAGGCTGCCAAGCACATAGCAGAGCTCGGAGTAAATGCTACAGAGATTGTTAAAGTTTTCTACGAAGCCATGAGGGGGATGGACAAGATAGGAGGTTTAGAAAACCCAGGAGAGTTGCTAAGGATAATCCTATACAGGATATGCGAACCTGGACTTCACGAAATTATTAGACCTGAGAGGGTGAGAAAAACCCTAGACGAATACCTGAGGTAACCATAATGTCAGCAGTGCCAGTTTACATATGCAGGAGAGGCCGGGCTGAGAGCCTAGCTAAGAGGCTATCGAAAACTCTAAGCTGCGAGCTTACAGTGAAGAAGCCTCTAGAGTTCATAAGGGAGGTTCTAAAAGGGAAACCGGAGTACAGGCTTGTGCTCGTGAAAAATGTCTCAACCTTTCTGAACTCAGACTATGGAGAACCTCTGGAAGCCCTAACATGGCTTAAGCGGGCAATACGGAAGTTAAGGGAATCCACAATAATCCTCGAAGTCGGAGAGTTCAGGCTAGAGCTCCCGGAGCTAACTCAGGTAACCGTTGAAGGTCTCCCTATAGGATTCAGAGACTGGAAGGGCACAAGAGACCTCAAAGAATACTACAATATAAAACCAGCAGACTGCATAAGAGTAATAGTAACATAGCTCATTATAATTTAGACCACCATCCTGTGGAATAATAAACCTATTCTTTTCATTTCCTTTAATTCCCCTTCGACTCTGTCGAAGTTCAGAAGTTTAACTGATGATTACATTATCAAGGGTTATTGAGAGAAAATAGAAAGATATAATAAGAATTAGCGGATACTAGCGAGGAAGTTTTAGAATTGAAAACTATACCTACTGATGGTATATTCAGAAAATGTCTTAAACGTGCTTGGGGATTAGCATACGCAATATAAAGAGCTATGCCTAAAACCCAACGACTACGAGATGCTGAGAAAGTCATAGGAGAACTTTCTATATAATTTTTATTCGGGAAGTCTTGGTTGTACTCCAATTCTTGTAAGGTTCGCCAAATTGTGGGCTAGAATTAGCGGTAAGCAAAGTTTCGATCTTCGAAGAGGACTCCAGA
>QMSC01000125.1 GCA_003649515.1 Thermoprotei archaeon
AATAATTTCCTGACATCATTAACTGAGTCCAAGGATTTCTCAATGATATATTTTGCATATACGTCATCTTTGGTTAATGGGATGGTACCGTACCATATTGGATAGCGTGGAAAGAGGAGATACCTGCTATAATCATTTTCTCCGCGTATATCGATGTTTGTAATAGTCTTCGCACTTTCCTCAAATATGGTCGATGGTCTAAATACACCGTTCAAATTACCAGTTAATAACGGTACATTACCTACAAACACTACCGCAACAGTCGCTATTGTCAATATACTTAAAAGTCTTGGTCTACGTCTAATGTTTGAAATCAATAGACCTATTAAGACACTATAGCTATAGCTAAGGATAAAGGAAAACTTATACGGATCTCTAATGAACCAACCAAAAGGTAATTTGGTAACCAAGTATACATAGAGCATGCCCAAAGTTTGCGTTCCACATGCTAGAGTAAGAGATACAAGCATTATTATGGAAGTGAGGAGTTTAAACTTCTCAATCAGCGAGTTCCTAGCTTTTACAAGCAAAGACATTGCTGCAATTATGGGATATATGAACAGGGTATATGATGCAACCTCAGGATAGCTTTCGTATGCAAGGCTAGGCCACCAATATCCAAGAAGCCTAATAGCATTAACGATGTGACTGTTTCTACTGAGATGATACACTATTTCAATGTTGACTACATAAGGTGTAAGTCTATCTCTTCGAATAAATTTCATAACGACGGGCAGTAAAGCAAATGCTTCAAGAGCTGTATAAACTATAATAACCACTACAATACCAATAGTAATCTTAGCGAATAAACTTAATAGCCTGTAATTCCTACGAAGATTAAATAGGGAATAACTGAATGCATAAAATATAAAGAGAATAATACCAAACACAGCAAAGTGTAAGGAACATGATATCAGCATAAGTATTACACTAGAGGCGATAAGATACTTAAACTTAAATTTTCCATTTTTCAAGATATCATGCGAGAACTTGTATGCTAGAAGAGCTATCAAGGGTAACATCGAATATGTAAATAACATAAACTTGTGCTGGAACCTATTGATAGTGACTGGGTTGTAGACGTAAAGTATGGAGGTTATAGTGGCAGCAACTTTGGAGCCTGAAAGCTTGTAGACAACATAAAATGGTATAGCAGTTAATGAAATTATGATTATAATGTAAATGAGTCTTTCGCCGAGCTCTGGGCTAAATAATGAGAGGAATACGTGCATAGGCGCTTGCATCGCAAAGACAAGGGAGGACTCTTGCATGTAGGGATTCCATGTATACATTCCGATGGATCTAAAATATTCGCTTGTAACAGGCCAGTATAGATCCCGGTAGAGTACTATACCCTCATGAAATAGGAAGTCTCTTAGTATAATGAACACGTTCATCACCGAGAGCAACACGATTAAAGCAAAGGGTATACTATCACCTATATTCTTCACCATGGCACCTCTTCCTCGTCTATAAAATTAGCCTTCTAATCAAACGTTCGAAATCTAATATTGTTCTCGGTTTTTCTATATTTGCTAGGTTTATACTCCAGTAACCGAAGTAGCTATGATCTTGTCTTGCAGGATTATATCCATGGTCACTAACGATCAACACTATAGCGTCATTATATACCTTAGAAACAACTTTTTCAATTTCATTACCCAGTTTTCTGTAGACTGTATACAGTTTTAGCATATATCTCAAGTTCTTTGGTTTGTAGAACATATGTGATGCAATATCTATGTAAGGTGTATACCATAGTATAAGGTCGTACTCTTCAAGTTTTTTCAAAAGAAGATCGAGTGTTATCTTTGTTAGTTTCCAGGCATGGTTTAGAAAAATCTGACGCTCGTGCACGGGAGAGCCAATATAGAAATATAACATTATTCTAATTAGTGAATAAATGTTATCATTAATCGGTGGAAATTCTATAGGCATAACCCTTAAGCCTCTGCGAATAGCAAAATGTACAAATGTTTTCTCCATAAGTTTTTTTGGAAGTCTTTCTACTTGAGAAGCTTTTTGTAACAATCTTAGCAATATCTTCTCACCTATTCTCAAGTCTTCGTAGCTATCTGAGATAATAAATTTTAAAAATGCCTTTTTTATGATAGATGATGATACATATGGTGACGTATTTACTTGCTTCAATAGCTCCTTCTTAAGAAAGGGCATTATTTTATCATCAGTGATTTTCTGTAAGTACTTAAAGAAATCATATAGGTAATAAAGACTTTTAATTCTTTTAACCTTCGATATTTTTCTTGAATCAAATCCGTACGTTGAAACATCCACACCTGTCAAGAATTTAGCCCAGATTACTGGCGTGTATAGATCCGTACCGACATAGTGATAACCACAGCAATCAAGAAGGTAAGGCTTTAACCGCCACTTTTGGATAAGATAATAATCAAGACAATCAATTCCTAATATAAGTACCCTTCTAAACAACAAATTTCATCCCCATCTCTAGCCGAATAGAATATGAGTGTACCTGTTACAATACCTTTTTTACCTTGTCTTGATAAATATGTTCCTTATAGTTTATGTTCTCAGCTTCAAAATATTCCTCGATACTCTTGTTCCTGAGCAATATTAGTGTGTTCTCAATGTTAGGTTTCCTTAGTTCCTTAGTCCAACTAACGAATGGTCTTACCACTCCAGCATACAGAAAGTCTTCGCAAGCCACCGTGAAGGTTACCCTCATATAACTATTCTCAGTGTAAACTTAGATCCAGTTCATCATCGCTATAAGTGTTCTCGTGTTTAGATCTTAACTTCTTTAATAAGGATAAATTTTCAATGCTAAAAGCATCCCTATGAAGATTACTATAGCTTGCAGTATCTTGAACATTGGTACGAGAAATAGTCCAGGTAACCATTTTCGTCCGAGATATGCTATGTATTCTCTTTTAAAGAATGATGGTCTTACTGGTGTAATGTGCGCTATGTTTGGATTCTTCTTTACATAGTACTTTATATTTGAGCCATAGTATATGCTTTTTACTATGAACTCTCTTACACTTTTAGGCTCACCTATATGTATTTCGAAGCTACGTCTCGTTCTAGTAATTTTAGCTCCTAATTTAATCAGTCTTCGATGTAAGTCGTAGTCTTCATTAGTATAAAGCCTTGTGTCAAAACCCCCTACCTTAATAAAAAGGTTTTTCCTCACGAATCTGGCAGCCTCATATACACCGCTACCATAGTATGACAACCTTTCGTAGAATCTCACCTTTGCTATGAGGCTAGGTTTAGGATAGCTAATATTCAAAATTATTATTGCATCATAGCCTTGTTTCATCAACTGAACACATTCTTCTACTACTCTTGGGTGAAGAACGAAATCCGAACCGATAAAATACACAAATTCCCCTCTTGCTTTAAGCGCTCCGTGATTCATTTGGGCAGATCTCTCCGGACCTCTAATATAGACCTTTGCTCCATATTTTTTCCCAATTTCTACTGTTTTATCTCTACTAAAGTTGTCCACTACAATAACCTCTATGTTTCCATATGTCTGCCTCTTTATCGATTCTAGACATAGGAGTAGTGTCTTCTCTGAATTGTGCGTGGGTATCACTATCGATACTAATGGCTCATCCATGTGTAATGCCCTCGACTACCTTTAGGAGAGTCTTTGTCGGCTTGTCCCAGCTGTATTGCTATGTATGTCTATAAGCGTTTTCTGCGAGTCTATTCCTCAATTCGTGGTCTGTTAGTAAGTGTGTTATCGCCTCTACTAGCCTACCAGCACACCTGTCTCTATGTGTCTTACTGATCCTCTTAGATCAGGTATGTTATATGCTATCGCTGGCGTTCCGCATGTTGTTGTCTCTGTTATCATTACTCCTTATCCCTCTAAGGTGCTCATTAATATTATCATTCATGCTCTCTGCATTCATCTTATATTCTCCCCTCAGATATGTGACCTGGGAAATAGGCGTCCTTAAGCTTCAGCTCTTTAGCCAATTTCCTTGCTTCTCGTTCATAATTTCCAGTTCCCATGACTATGAGCTGTGCATTAGGCTCCTCTTGCTCGACTATCTTGTATGCTTTAAGGAGATTTAGTATTCTTGTCATCATTTGATCTATTTGTTTAGTTTAGATCACGGCTATTGGTATATTGGTGATGTGTTCAAGTATGATATTCCTAGGTATATTGTCATATCTATATCATCTAACCATTCTACAGCCTTCTCATAACCTAGTTTAATCGCCTGTTCAACCCTCCTCCTTAAAATACTAAGACCAATAGATAACACCCTATACCTGGAGACTATATAGGATTCTATTTTCTCAAAAATTCTTAAGAGTATTTCCTTGAGAGTGGGACTGCTTATTCTGGATAATCTTCTAGCCAAATAGAGTATTGCCCTCTCATCGGGGTGGAGTTTGAGGTATGTTCTATTCCTTAAAGCCCTCCTATAG
>QMSC01000126.1 GCA_003649515.1 Thermoprotei archaeon
AAGGGTTCTGCAGAGCTAGCACGACTTGTAGAGACAAAAGTTCCGCTTGCAAACGATACTTCGCTTGGAGCCGGTTTTGCGCCGTTAACGGAAACCGAAAAATTAGTTTTTGAAACGGAAAGATTGCTCAATTCTCCTGACTTTAAGAGGAAGTACGAGTTCGTTGGAGAGGACGTGAAGGTAATGGGCTTACGTATAAAGGACAAAATAAAATTGACAGTAGCTACCGCTATCTTGGCCGAAAAGGTAGCAAGTCTAGATGAATATAAGTATGCTAAGGACGTGATCAAGGAAGAGGTTTTAAACCTAGCAAGCAAGGTGACTGAAAAGGAGGTTGCCGTCTTCGTAAATACGGCAGATGACATGACGGATATCATAGGTGAGAGAGTATATCTCGTAGTTACAGGTACGTCGGCTGAACATGGTGACGATGGAGCCACAGGACGGGGCAATAGAGCGAATGGATTAATAACGCCTCTCCGACCGATGTCACTTGAAGCTACAGCTGGAAAGAACCCGGTAAGCCATGTGGGAAAAGTTTACAACGTGCTTGCATTTAAAATAGCGTCAAGAATATACGAGGAAGTCAACAACATAAGGGAAGTTTACGTGGCTATCCTAAGCCAGATAGGCAAGCCTATAGATCAGCCTCAAGTTTTAAACGTCTCCATAGTACCCCTAGAGGGCGCGAAGTTTAACACGATAGTGTATGAGGTTCAAGAAATAGCCAAGGATGAACTCAGTAAGGTCTGTGAGTTAACTGATTATATTCTTAGAGGCGAAGCGTTACTCTTCTAAGCGAAGCATACGTTGCCTTAAAGACTTATATTCTTCTATAATTCTCGCGATAGCGTCTTCGCTCTCCACAACGTTCCTTTCTCGTATCTCCCTAAGTTTTCTATTCAGCTTTTCATCCAACTCTCTTTTGGAGACAAAGTGTTCATCATCAAGCGTCGTTAACCTTATTTCATCACCAGTTATGACGGGAATGTTATAGTACTCCAGTCTCTCAACTATTGATTGAGGGGCCTGGTTTAATATTATTATCCCTTGAGGTTTACTTTCGTCTACGGATGATTCGATGGCTTTTCTTAAGGCATCGTCAAGGTTTTCAACGACTATAACTCTCTCTCTTAGAGAGTTTTTCTTCTCGAGGAACTCGTCTGAGTCCCTTATTTTAATGAGTCTTACAACATCTCCTTCCAATGCCTTCTCCAGGAGGTCCTTGAGTAGCCCTATTTTAGCTCTGAGGTCTTCATTTTCCTGACGTAAGAGAAGGTTCTCTTTTCTCAGACTTTCTATCTTGGATAGAAGGTGTTTAAATAGCGATTCTTTTTCATATTCTATTAAATGTTTTTTAGCGAGTTTCTCCATCTCCTCCTTAAGTATTAAGAGCTCTTTTTCACGCTCTTTAAGCTCTCTTTCGAGGGCTTGAATTCTTGCTTTTAATACCTGAATCTCCTTTATCTTCTTCTTCAATTCCTCCGCTTCCTTGCTCTTTGTCGAATCAACTTTCTGGAGTTCTACTTTTTGTAAAGGAGGCTTTTTCTCATGCGTAGCAACTTTTTCTAAGGCCTCCTTCACGGTTTTTCCCTGAATTATGAGGGCTTTTACTTCATCTAGTGGCACTTTAATGCCTATCCTTAATGCCTCTTTTTCAGCTCTAATAAACTTCTCTCTAAAGTGTCCCAGAGCCTTTATGGCGGAAGCTAATGCGTCGCGCTGATGGCTGTCCGCAATCTTAATCCCGTGCTTCTCTGCGTATTCCTGGGCTAACTTTCTTTTCTCTTCAATGCTGAGGCTTTTAGGAGGATAAAATATCGAGGCATTAAAGAACGTAGCTATTTTGCGAACGTAGAGGGGCGGAGGGTTAACATCAGTGGTCACTAAAACAGGCTTACCATATGCAAGGACTTTTCTTACTAGCAAGTTACGGCTCAGGTTTCTCGCGCTAAATAACGTGAGAATATTCGAGTCCAACGTTAATATTGCAACACCCGTGCTTACTCCAGGGTCTATACCCACAATTATGTGTCTTTGAGGAGGGGTCTCAACCACGTACCTCCTTCTTACCGATGCTGCATTCAGTGGTACGAATTCTATATCCTCCTTTAGCACTGGCTTTATTAAGATTTTAATATCATATCCCTTTCTCTGTTTAATTACACCATATAGTACTTCTCGTGGAGCATATACTATGAATAGGCTACTTTTATACCCTCCTTCAGTTTTTCTGACGAAGCAGTCATATTCTATACCGTGTTTTCTTAGACTCTCCTCAATTTCCCTAGTTGCTCTCAGTACCAGTTGGCTTAAGTTGCGCTGAAACCTACGAGAACTCATGCCCCCAGGTCCGGGTGTTCTCCCCGCGCAAACAACTATTCTCGTCTCATTCTCGTTCACGGAAACTGCTGCTCCAACCCCTTTATCCGCAAGCCGCGCAACTATTTCTGCAGTTTGGAGAGGAGATGGTTTTCCCTCAGCTGACTTAAGGATCCCAACTTTCTTAGCTAAGTAAAGGACTTTCTCTTCACCTTCACCTGAGCGAGTTACCTGAACGACTTTAGTGTACAGTGAGAGCGTGCTCAAGATCTTAATGAGGCACTTTTTATCTTCATGGAGTTCAAAAATGTTGTCCAGAGCTAGAATATTGGGTCTCTCTCGCTTAACGACCTTAAAGACCTTAAAGAGGCTTAGCCTTTCAAACCTTTTAGAGACTCTTCCTCTCTCGAGAATTACAGCTGCAAAATATCTCCTAAAGCTTCCTTCTTCTCTTTGACCAGGTAGAATATCCAGTCCCATTACCTTACTCAGCAGTCCCTTCCCCCCTTTCCACGATGTCCTTTAATACTTCGTCTAGGTTCATGGTTATCTTATACTTTCTTCTAAAGAACTTTATAATATTTTCAATATCTCTCTTTATATAGAAATAGGCTAGCGGATGCGTAGATGAGATCCATTGAGGCCAATCAATTATCGTAATGCTACCGTTACGAACGTCCACAAGTACATTGTATTCACTTAAATCGCCGTGAATTACTCCAGCTTCTAAATGCGCTATTCTCACATTTTGAATTATTGTTCTGAGAGTTTCGAGGGGATCTGAGAGCGGGGGAACTTTATATAGTGGAATGCCGCTAAAGTACGACATTACGACAACGTGTCTGTTTTGGAAGATAGGTCTTGGAACGCTGACTTTCACTGAGTGAAGGATTTTTAAAGCCTCATACTCCTTCTGCGCCGCCAGGCGAGATTGGTAGAGCCAGGATATATGTCGCCTTTCACCCACATAGTCCCTAAATCTACGGGTCTGGCGAAAGCTTATTCGCCCCAGTCTATGGAACTTAAGTATAATTTTGTCGCCTGACGTGGAAATTGCTAGGTGAACGTCGGATTCCTTTCCCAGCCCTAGAGGTGCTAAATTAATGTTTGACACGATCCTTTTCTTCACAAGAACGTTAAGCGCTAAACAATCATATCCTCTCGATGTCAGTATGTAACCGATATACGCTCCCTTTAGTCTCTCGACGACTCCCAACTCGTTCAAGAATTTAAGTCTCCTTGAAACGAACTTTTCATCCCTCCTTAATCTACGACAGATGACCTCCATTGGAACGTATTCGTAAAACGCCATATTCTTCTCAATTATCTGGAGCATTCGTAAGTCTAGGGATTCTAGCTTCTTATAGGCATGTAGGGATAGCCTCAACGCCATTTTCTTATCGCACGGTAATTATGGATCAGGGCGAGCAATATTTATTTCCAGAAGCCCGACGGATTTAAATAACAGTCCGTGCATACCTTATTTGCGTGATGATACAGCTCGCGACTGAAACATGATGTCGCTCTCGAATGCTGATTAAATTTTGCTTACACTTAAACGGAATTCTAACGAAGTCGTTCACCGAGTCCTCGCATCTGCTTAGCAAAGCTTATTTATAGAGTTTGTTACAAGATGCTTAGAAACCTTTAGGTGAAAAATGACTTGCGTTCTCCCTTAACTTCGAGCCCTTTATTGGCACGCACTACTGCCTCATGGTAGAAAAATTTATGAATATGTCGCTAGAAGCCTGAGCGTCTGCACATGTTTCATAGGAGCATTAAAGCTCAACCTAGACGGCATTTTCGTACGCTCTTACAATGAGTGGTGGGAAAACAGCGACATAGAGCAGACTAGGGAGTTTGGAGATACTTATCTTAAGATAGTCAGATACTATGCCCAGAAGTTTAAGACCATTAAGCTTAACGAAATGGTATAGTGTTTCAGGGAACTCGGGCTCTTTCTAAGAGTTAGCCTTAGCCGAAGTACTGTAAGAGACCCCTTTTCTCCAAGCTTATTAATGAAATCTTTTGGAGAGCTGGTAGGGACACGTTAAATATCCTCGTTGCACCCTTTTTCACCTCGCTCAC
>QMSC01000127.1 GCA_003649515.1 Thermoprotei archaeon
GGAAGACTGCTCTAAAATGGCTCCTTCCTACTTCGCCAAAACCTGAACCGTGCACTACCAAAACTTTCTCCTCTACTAACAATCTCCTCGTAAACTCTCTATCATCTCTTACTTCAAGATCGCCCACTATTCTAGGGAAAATGTAAAACGCCGATTTGGGCTCTACTGAACTCAGGCCATCTATTTCATTTATACGCTTATAGATGTAATCTCGTCTCCTCCTCAGTTTTGAGACCATTTGCTCTAGATGTGTTAAAGGGCCCCTAAGGGCAGCTATTCCAGCCTTCTGTATGGGCGTTGACACACAAAGCCTGCATCGAGCCATCTTTATGAATGCCTGTCTCAGGTCTTCTATTATCCTCTCCGAAGGATCCTTCATGTATATATATCCAAGTCTCCAGCCAGTCATTAGGAAGGTTTTAGAAAACCCGTTCAATACTATGACGGGGGTATCTTTCGTTAACGACGCTAAGCTCTTAAATACACCCTCGTAAACTATGCCGTCGTATATTTCATCGGAAATCACCATTAACGAATACTCAGAAGCTAGATCTAGTATTTCCCTTAGGGTCTTCTCTTCGTATAAAGCTCCTGTAGGATTATTTGGGTTTATTACCACAATAAATCTTGTCTTAGAGTTTATTTTCCTTCTCAAGTCATCTAAATCGGGCTGCCATCCGTTTTCTTCCGAACACTTATAGCCTATAGGAGTTGCTCCGTACACGTACACATATGTTTGATATAGGGGGTAAGAGGGCTCAGGAATTAGGGCATTGTCTCCAGGATTGAGGAGTACTGCGCAAACGAAGTTTATCGCTTCGGAAACCCCATGCGTTACAATTATATCCTTCTCGTTTAAATCAACACCATGCCACTTCCTTTCCTTCTCCGCTATTGCTTCTCTGAGCTCTTCATCACCCTCTGAGATTGTGTAGTAATTATGACCTTCGAGAACCGCCTTAAAAAGAGCCTTTTTAATGTGCTCTGGGGTATCAAAGTCATACTTCAGAGGGTCTCCTATATTCAAGTATAATATTTTTTCTCCTTTCTTCTCAAGCTCCTTAGCTAATGGTACGAATTCTCTTATCGCATAGTTTATTTTCGTAAGCCTTGAAGCCAGACTTGCCAAATAGCTTTCACCTACCCGTGATACTTTACACAGTTAATGATATATGGTTAGCCCTAAAGCTACATTACTATGTAAAGTGAGGGCTGAGTGCTTATTAAAAGAAAGGCTTTAATAACTTTAAGCAAAACATATTCTCTGAGGAGCTAGAGAGTGATGTTCAGAAGGCTATTGGCGGTAGCTTTAGTCCTTGCCCTCGTGCTGATAATTGGAGTTAAAGGGGAACCCATAAGGGTTCTTACACCTTTCGGAACTCCCATGAAAGATGCTCTCGTTGAGGTTACAAAGCTTGATGGAACTACTATTAGGGGCTACTTGGATTCGGAAGGTGCCATTAGGGTTAGAGAGGTCCCCCTTGGAATAGTCCGCCTAAGGATAATCTCTTGGAAAGGCTTTACAGTCAACTTTTCCGTTACTGTTACAATACATAATACAACTGTAACCTGCGGGAAAATAGGTAAGCTTATAATCCAAGTGATATCACAAACAGGTCAACCGGTACCCTACGCGACTATTATTATTAAGAACTCAGAAGCGGAAGTGCATGGATTAAGCGATCAAGGAGGAGTGTTCATGATAGAGCTACCCGAAGGCGATTATGAAGTAAGGGTAATATACGCAAGTAAGGAGGCTAAGGTAGGAGTACACGTAATGAGGGCTAAAGAGGCCGCGGTAAAAGTCGTACTACCATTCTTCCTGATCGTAGGGGGAGTTCCTCTAGACCTATGGCTTCTAGTGGGTATCATTGTAGTTGCAGCCGTCATAGTGCTGGTGATCGGCATATTGCTCTACGAACTTAGACACTATATCTATATGCGGAAGCTTAAGATCATTCCATCAAAGTAACTTTCACCCCGGCGAAAAGACATGTTCATCATGCTAGCTATAGTAGCTCTAGTCCTTGTTCTTGCGATACTTTATGTATTCTCCTTCTTCTTCCCTTTCTTCAACGAGAAGTATTCCGAACATTATGTTGGGACTTACGATAGTGTCATTATAGTATCGGATGTGCATGTGGGAGCACAGAACAGTCTGAATAGCACTCTAGGAGGGATTCTTAGGAAAACTCATGCTGAAGTTCTCGTAATAGCCGGAGACTTAATAGACCACGGCCCGGCGCTCAGAAGTTCTAAAAGCCTATCACATGTCATCCGAGCTATTGAAATTCTTTCAAAGGATAGCCGGTTTAAGCGTATAATATACGTCCCAAGCCACTCTTCTCATGATCCTCTCTTTCCTCGGAACATAATCTTAAGGATCAGAAGGTCACCTGAAATCTTGCTCGTTACTAGTAGGGGTATTTTACTAAGGTCCCGCAACCAGAGTATTCACGTAACTCATGGCGATTACGTGTGTAGGAATGGAGCTCTAGCGTTTATCACCAACATGGCTGCTAGGCAGCTTTTTGGCATAAGCCTTTTCCTAGAGAAGCTACTAAAGAGAGTTCTAGGGATCCCCTGGTCTCACTGGCTAGTAATGGGCCACACGCACATTGGAGGTATAGATCACGAGCATCATGTAGCTAACTGTGGATCTTGGAGAAGGTACTGGAGAGAGCCTGTTAAGGGGCTAGTAAAAGTAGATAAGGGTCTCGTTTCGTTTCATGCTTTCTAGCGATATGTAAATAGCTAACTCATATCATGACTCTAATGGAGGATATGAAGAGGCTTCGCTTTCTACCTTCATTGAAGTCCAAGAGAAGCGACGTAGCTATAGCTTTCTACTATAGCAATGTGAACAAATATAGTATTAATGTCCTGGTGGCAGCCCTTGACTTCAGGTTAGGTGATGTCGACATATACCTAGCGAATGGGCCCATTGACAGCCTTCTGGAGCTGGTACTTTCACTGAAGGAGAAGTACAGGTTGATCATATTATGTGTTAGCCTCCTAAGTACGCAACTTGCGTTGATCCTAAACGAGTTAAGAGATTTGCTAGAAAAATTGAGGTTGCTTCGCCGAAGGGGAGCTAACATAGTGACTATTGCAGGAGGTCCCCACCCTACAGCCGATCCCTGCGGTTCTCTCAAGCTAGGATTCGACTACGTAGTAATGGGCGAGGGCGAGGAAACGCTTCCGGATTTAATAAGATCCCTGCGTGATCATGAAGATGTTCATGAAGTGAAAAGTATAGTAATCTTTGAGGATGGAGAATACGTTTACACGGGTCCAAGAGGGAAAATAATTCTCGATGAATACCCTCCTTTTCCATTTTGGAGAGGACTCTTTAATCCTATAGAACTAATGAGGGGCTGTTCCTTTACGTGCACATTCTGTCAGACCCCCTTCTTGCACGGGGCTTCACCGCGCTTCAGAAGCTTAGATTGTGTGAAATTTTACGCCGAGAAGTTCTTTCATCTCGGATTAAGAGACCTGCGTTTCATCTCCCCTAACGCGCTTGCGTATATGAGTAAATGTGCGTCTAAACCGAATGTCCTAATGCTTGAAGAGTTCCTTCATACTCTCCGTACACTGGCAGGGAAGTATGGCGGAAGGATATTTTATGGGAGTTTTCCCAGCGAGATTAGACCCGAGTATATCTCTGAGGAAACGGTAGACGTGCTCAGAAAATATACAGATAATAGAAGCATAGTCATTGGGGCCCAGAGTGGCAGTATGAGAGTTCTAAAAGCCATTCGCAGAGGGCACACAGTAGATGACATCGTCAATAGCGTTAAGCTTGCTCTCTCAAAGGGCTTTAAGGTAAATGTGGACTTCATCTTCGGCTTTCCCTTCGAGGAGAAGGAGGATTTTGAGGAAAGTCTAAAGCTAGCTGAATATCTAACGGGATTGGGGGCGCGAATACACGCACACGCTTTTATCCCACTACCAGGCACTCCTCTTCAGAACACTACTCCTAAGAGGATTCCAGTAGAAGTAAGGCTTAGGTTAGCCAAGCTCATAGGTGAAGGGAAGTTATTTGGGCAGTGGGAAGCTCAAGAAAAAATAGCCTTAAGGATAGTAGAACTTAGAAGGAAGAATATTTTCATGACCCGTTGTGCGATGAGGAGCCCGTGAGTAACAAGAGTAGCTACTCTAATGAAGTTCGTATCGATCAGCAAAGAAATATAGGTGGTCTTAAAGCACCGGGGGTCCTTTCGCGGTAATTATTTCATCTCACTTCAAAAGGGGGCAAGTAATCATCATCCCCCCTACTAAACTCTATTGTACACGTTTATTTTAAATTTATTGATGCTAGATACTTGTCACAGAAGCGGAGCGCATACCTGAAATGAAAA
>QMSC01000128.1 GCA_003649515.1 Thermoprotei archaeon
TACTCTAGGTTCCGGAGGGCTCTAGCACTACTAATAGTCCTCAGCGTAATAGCCTCAATACTCGCCTTCATGCTCCTAACCTCGCTACTAGAACTGCTCTACAGGGCGACAGGTAGCGGCTTCATTCTCACCTTAATGGACTTCAGGGAGAGATTATTGGCGCTACTGCCCCTACCAGCCCTGCTCGCCATAATATTCGCGCCTTTAATTGCGGCTGGAGGCTACTTCGCCTACACCTTGTCGCCCGTATTCGCCCTAAAATCCCACAACTCTAGAGTTCAGGAGGAGGCTGTATGGGGTATTTTCGCCAGCACAGTCTACGCTTTCGCGGGGATACCGCCCCTGAAAATACTCCACATATTGGGCGAGAAGGACTACATCCTGCCCGCATTGTCGAAGGAGATTGCGCGGATGGTTAGGGATGGCAGGATAAGGATGGTTCCGCTACTCGAAGTGCTCCGGGAGGAGTATAAGAGGGCTAGAGGCTTCTGGAGGTCGCTTTTAGGCACTATTATTACGCTTGAGACTACTGGCGGAGACATTGTAACCTACTTCAGGGATCTCTATAGAACCTGTATACGCGACCTAAGGGTGCACTTCGAGAACCAAGCTAAAACAATGAGCAGTATCTCGTCGGCCGTGACCGTGTTCCTAGCGATCCTGCCCATGAGCGTCTACGTAATGCTCGTAATAGTAGCCTCCTCAATGGTCTTGCAGTCCGTGATCTTGTTCACTATAATGAACGTGGTCATGGGCTTGACGGTCGCCCTTGTAAGCGACATGTTCGTCCCGAAGGTCGGAGACCTCTACCTACCAGTATACAGGAAGATCATCGTAAAGTACCTGCCGGTGGGCGTATGCGTGGGCTTGGCGTCCTGGTTCGGCTTGATCTACGTCCCGCTTATGCTGAAGTTTCAGGGAGTTATCTCGCTGGCACTAGGGACTCTGGCTTTCTGTCTGCCCGCATACCTTGAGTTTAGGAGGCATGCACGAGCCATAGACGAGACCATAGAAAACCTGCCCACATTTATCCGCGACGTGGCGGACGAGGTTAAGCGAGGTACCTCGCCTCTACAGGCTCTGGCACGTATCCATGAGACTCGGAGCTACGGCAGGTACTTTGACAGGCTACTGCGCCTGCTCATAAACAAGATTAACCTTCAGGGTGTTAGGAGGGCTCTTGAAGACCTTAAACCCTACCTGCCGAGGCAGGTTTTCTTCTGCCTGGACGTGATAGCTGACGCCGATGAAATCGGTGCTAGGGCTGAGGTTTTCGACGTCCTAGCCGATATTATGCATGATTGGGTTAACTCGATTCACGAGTTCCAGGCCTCGGTTAGGATAGGTAAGTATACTTCGCTCATGGCAATGCTCTGTGCTATAGGCATAACCGTATTCTTGTTCGGCCACATTGTCAGGATGATTGCCTCGGCAGGCGACATGATAAGGCAGATGTCTTCGTCGCCGTACGGCTCAATGCCAGTAACCATAGACATAGCTACCAGCGACCTAATACCCGCCCTAAAAAACTACATCTTTCTGGCGCTGGGCATAACCTCGATAATACTCGGCCTAGTAGGCGGAAAAGTAGCCTCATTCAGGTTCGGTGACGGCTTCAAAGACACGGCAATAATGGTCATACTTATAGTAGCCTCACTTATAGTTGGCTCATTGTTAGGTTTATTGTAGGCGATTTTACAGCCTAAGCGCGCTTCTTGCTTCTCTTTCAAACCATTTTTCCATGCCCTTTAATATTTGAGCAGAATGCCTAACACCTTTCTCGTATGGAGAGCGGGGGTCTGTTAAACGCTGTTCTAACCCTATATAGCTGGAGAGGTGTAAGCTTTTAAATACTCCTTATATTGGTGAAGTCGAAAAGTATAGTTAAGATAGGTTTAGTCTAAAGGTATAGACTAAAAAGTAGCGGAGGTCTTAGGCGTTCCAGTTGACGTCAAATGGTTATGGAGTTCTGTATGGGGGATGATGGAGAGACTACTAAAACTAGTGATGACTACACCTTATAGACTAGCATGGATATAGGAGACACATATTATCCCTATCTCTAATAAGAGTAGAGCAAGAACTTAATAAGATGCATCTATGATCTAACTGAAATGGATGAGGCAACTAGCAGGTGTAGATATCGTGAGGAGTACTTCGATTATGAGTTAGGGAAAATTGTAATATACGAGTGCCCGAGGCAAGCGGTTACTGAAAGGGGGTTTTGCGAGTTCCATGACTCAGACTACTGGAGGGAACACGAGGAAGAAGTCAGGTCTAAGTTTGAGGAAATGATTAAAAGAGCGCAAGAAAAACCCGAAAAGCTACTATGCATTGGGTTTAACCTGCCAAGTGTTGAAGTTAGAGGAGTATTTAGGAAACCAGTATACTTTTCCTTTACTGAGTTCCATGAGGAAGCAGACTTTAGTGGCACTGAGTTCCATCAGGGAGCAGACTTTAGTGACGCTGAGTTCCATCAGAAAGCATACTTTTTCTTTACTGAGTTCCGTCAGGGAGCATACTTTAGTGGCACTGAGTTCCATGAGGAAGCATACTTTCGTGGCGCTGAGTTCCATCAGGGAGCAGACTTTAGTGACGCTGAGTTCCATCAGAAAGCATACTTTTTCTTTACTGAGTTCCATCAGAAAGCATACTTTAGTGGCACTGAGTTTAATGGTAGAACTATGTTCATATATACTAGACTGATCTTCAGTACTTATGATTATATTAAAGATGAGGGTATTTATGGCGGCTTTAAGTACATTTCCTTTAGAGATGCTAGGTTTTTAAAACCTTCTGAAGTTTTCTTCGACCACGTCTACTTGGGTAGAGTATCCTTTATCAACTGCAATATCGAAAGAGTCAACTTTAAAAATGTTATTTGGAGGAAGGAGAAGGGTGGTAGGTATGTTGTCTTCGATGAGGAACTATTAGCAATTAAGGCTAATCCAAAACTTATAGAAGAATTAGAGCAAAGAGGAGTTAAGATAGATGCTAAAGTAACCTTATGGTGGATCGATGTTACTCTCGATGATGTATTAAGCGTTTACAGGAGGCTTAGGGAGAACTATGACTATAACTTGAGGTATATTGAGAGTGGTAAGTTCTTTGTTAGTGAAATGGAGGTAAGGAGGTTGTATAGGGAGGTTGGTACTAAAGTTATCTATAATGATTGGTTTAGAAGAAACCTTTCCATAACAAACGTCTATAAACTATTGTGTTTGTATGGTGAGAGTCACATTAGGCCTATTGTGTTAATGCTCGCAGTAATACTGACTTCTACAGTACTAAGACTACTTTTACACAGTAACCTAGGCATGCTCCTCGACATTAACACTATTTTAGGAGCAGTTGAGGATAGTGTTAGAGCCTTCTTTCAAATGGGTGGAGTTACTGGTATAGACCTAGCTGAAAGACTCCTCTCAATACCAATACTCGGTACATTAATGCTGTCACTAAGGAGGAGGTTTGAGAGGAGGTTTAGACACTAAAACCACTCCTCCATACGATACAACTATTAAAAGCTCTTAAACTCTCCCAGACAGACCCTAAATTTAGTATAAGAATCCAATGCATACACTCTCGACCCTAGAACTTTATAAAGGGGAACTTCTACGCACCTACTATTCATCTCCTCGATAACTTTAATACATAATTCTCTAGACTTCCTCTAAACAACCCATACTACGTGAGGGGCTTTCTACTACTAGTACTCTTCACCCTAATAGGTATCGACTACTGGAATAGCTGCTACCTAGTGAACAGCCCGCACATCTACGAGATGAACCCACTCCTAGCCATAGTCTTTGAGCATCAACCACTAATAGTCCTAGGTTCTTCATAGCAGTACTCATGGGCGTGGGATTCTTTGTAAAGATTCTAGAATTTAGTTAAAATCCAGTACCTGAAATAGGGTTAGGTGTTTGGCTGAAAGTTGCTGAGATGATTTATAAGTTCATATTTTCGTGGTAGCAGATAATGGAGCTTGCAATAGACTTCGCGTTCGCCTCAATAGTCTTCCTAGTAGGCTTAACAGTCTTCCTCATTTTAACAGCCTCATGCCTGAATACTCTAGCCCTGAAGATATGTGGGGGCGGAGGCTACTACCTGAAAGCCTACACCTACCCGGTAAAGTTCCTGGTAGAGGTCTCCGGGACAGGAAAATACGTTGTAAGGTGCCTTGACGGGCGGGAGGGCGTCCACGTATACGTGATAGTCATCAAGAGCAACACGCAGGAATGGCACCTATACGAGGGCGTCATACCCTTCGAGGTTGAAGCCGATAGTGGGGACTGGATAGTGGCTTTAACTTGGTCGGGGTACGGCATGAAGCCGGGCGTGA
>QMSC01000129.1 GCA_003649515.1 Thermoprotei archaeon
GAAAAATTTGGGATGAACATGGTTAGGTCCCGATACATAATAACTATTAAATTCGATCCTAAAGAAAAGCTCCTCTCAGGGAGTGAACAAGTGCACGTTTTGAATACGTCCCGAAAAACATTAAATGACCTTATAGTGTGCTATAGACTACCCTTCCCTAATGGAAAGGAAAGATTAAGTGTAGAGCTAAATGAAGAGAAACTGCCTTTCATATGCATGAAGGAAATGAGGTTATTGAGGTAGTTAGCTTGCGCTATTGAGCACTTCTCACTCATGCCACTTCCTTCTGAAATAGTAAACCACTAGGATCACTAACACTACTACAATAATTGTGGAAACCGCAATTATGCGGTCCCATGGCACTCCAACTCTAATTGTAACTTTCGTTTCAGCTATATTGTTAGCTACGTCAGTAGCCCTGACTACAATTACATGCTTGCCTACGCTCAGGCTGCTAACTGGTACTTTAAACGAAGTTCCATTCCCCTTATAAATGAGTTTACCATCTATGAAAAGTTCGTAATACTTGATTCCTGAAACTTTGTCGTAACCTCGCCAACGTACTTCAATAAGGTCAGAGTTAACGCAGGAGTTGTTGGCGGGGGAAAGTATTCTCACGATAGGTGGGCTCATGTCTATTTTGATAGTGCTCACTAGAAAACCTCCTACTTCAATGGTTTCTTCGAACCCATAGTAAATGGTAAAGCAGCCTTCCTGGGACAACCTTATTGGTCCAGTGTATTTGCGCCATGTCTTGTTATCGAAACTATACGCTATAGCCTTACTTTTTGGCTCGCTCTTAAGGACGATTGTGACAGAAGAAGTGAACCAGCCGTTCTCCCCTCTCTCGCCTAGCAGGTATATTCTAAGCTTAAGCGGTGTCCCCTTAACATAGGGGATATAATGAATGAAGTTCCACCTGTCTAGCCAGTCAACTTTAGCTTCATCGTAGTAGAAATACATCCTATCTATCGCCCTCATGTCCTTAAGTGATATAAAAGCGTCGATATCCTTCCCAAGGAAGGCTTCAAATGGGTTTCTAGCCCACTCTATGATCCTTGGAACTATGTTTGGAAAGTCGTAATAGAGAACTGTAAATAAGTGGCCGAAGCCGCCTGACTCTCGGGGAGAGGATGAAGCGACTCCTATGAAGTTTTCAGGATACTCCTTCTTGAAGTATGCTTCGAAGAAACTTCCAGCATAGCAAGTGCTTCTGAACCACACAAGACGCCCATAGGGCTTCCACTTATTCAAAAGCTTGTAAATCCAGTCAGAGTCTTCTGGGCTGCAGGGTAGTCCGTGACCCCTTTCGAAAATTATTATCTCATCATTCCCATCCCAAGGATGATATTCCTCAAGAACTTTTGTTAAGGAAATACCTTCTGGACAGCAGTATTCGGGATATACTCTTACTAGTGGAAAATCTATCTCAATTTTACCGAAGTCTACTAGTAAGTCGCTACCATGTAGAAAAGAGACCATGTAAAACTCGTAGCAGGTCGAAATATCTGGGAAGACTAGAAATATGTGGGCATCGTCATAACCATGCTTTTTTAGAAGGTGGTAGAGCTCCAGTTCCATGTACGGGCATGCGGGCCCTCCGCACTTCAGTGGAGGTATTATTAGTGCATACCTCTCGCTAAGGTTAGAAGGATCCGTCTCTAGATCGTTCAGGGGGTTTGAGCCTATTGCTAGCTCCTTAAAGTTTAGCACACCGTCACAGTCGAAGTCTAGGAACAGGTATTCTTCAGAGATCATGCCGCTCGCAATAATGTCTAAGATTAAGCTCCATCTACCCTGCTTTAAGTAATTGTTAAGGAACTTTATGGCCTTCGCCTCTAGGCTGGAAACCTTACCATCCTTTAAGACTGAGACTACGAGGAGAAGTTGGTACCACTTAATCTCGTTAGGTCTGATGAAAGCCCAAGCAAAAAGCCTGTAGGAGTAATTTGCCACAACGAATCCATTCGCATAGTAGACCTCCTTCACCTCGGGCGGTATTAAATCGCGTTCCATCTTAACTAGAAAATCTAACAGCACTCTCTCGTTCTCGTCAAGTCCGTTGCGCTTAAGGTACTTAGTTACGCATGGAATTAGATCGTTTTTCTTATAGGGATCAAGCCACTTAATATACTGGTTTTCCGCCCTGCTCCTTATCCCATCATTATCAGGGTCTTCTCTCATTAACTTCTTGATAACTGACTCGTAAAAAGCTATGCTCGGTCTAGGAGGAGGTGGAATCACCGGCTTTATTAATGGAGAAGGATCTCTGAGACGTTCCGTGACTACGTAGGGGCTATCGCCTAGCCCGTCTCCGTCTTTATCCACTCCGCTGTAATCGCTCCAGTAATTTTTGTTAAAAGATATTAGACTGCAGTCGTTCACACCTTCCAAACGCACGTTCACTGTGTTATTTATAAAACTATTTAGTTTGAGTGTTATGTTTAATGTTGCTCCAACTATACTGTAGCCCCTTTTACAGGTTAGGTGAACTCCAATTTTATTGAATGCTATATTATTTCTCAGCAAAGTTCCATTGGAGGCGAAGACGTTTATCCCTATGTAGTTATTGGTCACGTTATTTTCAGTGATTATAGTCTCAGAGAAAAAGGTGACGGCTATTCCATACCTGGTCGTAGTGATATTGTTAAGCGCTATGAGGTTGCCAGATGAATTATAGGAGCATATACCTATATGAACTCTTGTAATTCTGTTTCCCGTAATGTTGTTGCTGTTAGAATTAAGCTCCAGTTTTAATCCGTATTCGTCAAGAATTGCTAGCTCGTTGTTTTTAATGACATTATTCGACGAGTTTCTGAGATAGATCCCATATCCATAATGCCTGAGAATCGTATGACATATCGTGTTATTGGCTGACGATTCAAGCAATATACCATACCACAAATTAACTAAAGATGGCCCGATTATCCGTGCACCGTATATCAGGCATCCGAAAGTGCGGTTGAAGTATATGCCAACCCTGAACTCACATACCTCAATGTTCCTCACAACCACGTTATGAACCTGATCTAGTATTAACCCCATATACCTGTGACCCCCACCGTAAAGCTTGTGGTTTGCACCATCCAGCACGATGTTACTCTTCTGAACTATGATTCTCCCAAATACATCTTGGGTCAGTAGGTACGTACCCCCTTTTCGTATTATCGGCGCTGTCGAGGGTGTTATTGAGCCATCAGGCTTTATGTAGATCACCATAAACTTCTCTTCAGCTTTAGCAAAGTTGATGCCAGTGCTGAGAATAGCCGTGAGAACTATGAAGAACAACGATAATCCTAGCAGCCCGTTCAGCTTAGTTGCAGTTGAACTTTTCATGGTAAAGCTCACCTTAAATGATGAAATCTTTATTTAAGGTTACATTATATATTTTTATCTAAAATTTGGAGAAAGAGATATTTTTAAGATGTAAAGAACATAAGACATATTGCTTCAATTTTATTTCATTCCGCTCCATTCGCTGTAGCCTTTATTTTCCCTTGGGGTCTCTTGGTTTTCTGTAGAGTATTAACTTTAGTCCTTGACCTTCCCAGGGGTCTAGCCTGCGCCAATAACTTAGGGGACTAGGATTTGAGAATGGGTAGCAGGCATTGCATCGTGCTAAACTTAACAGAATACACTGTGCAAAGTTAAAGCAAGTAACAGTTGATATCATGGTTTTTCAGTTCGCCGAAAAGGTTATGAACACCAGAGCTGATATTTTTATGATTTAGGGAACTTACCTCACTTCGTGTCGTGCTTAACGCTATATCTACTGTTCTGACCATGAATTCTTCATATAGCTTAGCAGATCTTCTCTAATTTACTTGGTACTAGAAAATCCTCGGTGAGTTTAAATACCAGTTTACCCGTAAAGATCTTTGGTGGTATACCTGAAAAAAGTTAGCTTGTATATAGACGAGGAGTTATGGACTAAGTTCAAGGAGGTTGTTTTAAAGAAGCATGGAACATTAAGGAAGTTGAGTAGTGAAGTCGAAAGCCTGCTTCAGGAATCCCTAATTGATGAAAGGATTGGGAAGGTCTTTGAAAAAATAGGTTTAGACTTAAGGATTCCAAGATCCCCTGAAGAGGTGAAGCGTGATAGGCCTAAACTTAGAGGTCCACCCTCAGAGACCCTTATTCGGGAGATGAGGGGGAGACGTATTGTTAAAGGTATACCTTGATAGCAGCGCGATAGTTAAACGGTACGTACTCGAACCCGGAAGTTCCACAGTCGACTTCGTGTTTGATAAATGTTGGGCGGGAGAGCTCTCTATCGCTACATC
>QMSC01000130.1 GCA_003649515.1 Thermoprotei archaeon
ATAACGCTCACGAGGGGGTCGTTAAACCTCACGTCGATCAACCTCGTTCTCTTTAAGCGCTATATATGGCGGATTAAGGAGAGAGCTTTTATCAGGATACAGGCTAGTCCCACAGATATCCCTTCCTCTTTAAATGCTCTGAGTATGGGGAGAATGTGGTTCTTGTAGAGTGAAGTTGAAGGTCTGTACTTCTTAAATCGCTCGGGGTATCTCTCAACTAGCTTCTTCTTGCCTATCCTGTACCACTTCAAGAGCTTAATTATGCCGCGTAAGCTCGCAGCATGGTCGTCGTCGTGGAGGACTACTGTTTCCTTATCAACGACTATTTCATAGCCTAGATTCATAACTCTGTACGAGAAGTCATTATCCTCACCTGTTGGCAGAGTTTCGTCGAATCCTCCAACACGGTCAAAGATCTCTTTTTTCACTGCTAAGACTCTTGAGGGCGCGAAATCGTATTCTATCTGTAGCTGGAGGAAGTGCCAAGCCTTGCTCAATACGGTTCCCTTTCCATCCCGTACTATAACGCTATATATACCGACCTTGGGGTTGGATAAGGCTTTTAATACCTTTGTTATTAAACTCCTTTCCGGTAAGCAATCGGGGTCTATGAACAGGAGTATATCCCCTCGTGTGAATTTAGCACCGAAGTTCCTGCCAATAGCCGGTATACTTCCCTCGTGAGGGGGTTCCTTTACCACCTTTACCCCTCTATCCGAATACCTTAACGCTATCTCGACTGTCCTATCCGTAGACCCTCCGTCGACAACTATTATCTCCAGCGGCTTGACATCCTGGTCTAAAATGGACTCAATAGTTTTTGCAATAGTTTGCTCAGCGTTCTTAGCAGGAATGATGACAGATACTTTAACCACTTATTCTCTCCTCCTCCAGTTCCTCCTCTATGGGTCTAGGGGAAGGGGTAGTGAATAGGAGATAGGCTATCCATAAGAGGATAGTCGTAAGAAGGCCTACGCTTAATAAGCTGGATAGGGCAGCGAGCCACCACGTAGTTGGTCGGCCCCACAGTAACGTTTCCGGGGGCTGTATTACAAGGTAGATCCACAAAGCTATGGAAAGTGTTGAAGCCAAGGTTAGGATGAGGGCTAAGAAAAGCCTAGCACTTCTCGACATTTCAGCACGCTCATAATCATTGGACTACTAATAAATTAAAAGTTTCTCCTATCTCCTAAACGTCTTCTGACTGAAAGTTTCCTCAAGAACGTTTCTCATATTTTGACGAGGAAGGGCGTTGGAAGCTCTCTTAGGTGTCTATCCGTTAGGGTTAGGGTACTTATATTTTCTATGTAGCTCCTAAAGAGGGGATCTTCGCCGCGTAAAAGTGATAGAGTAATGGCCTTTTTGAGGGCTTTTAGTGGACTTTGGGGAACAAGAAGGAGCGGCACGTGCGGACCCAAAACCTCATTTAAGTACTTTAAGCAATGTCGCTGAAGGAGACCGTAGAGGTTTCCTTTTGTTGCATATTTGATATTTTCAGTATTGTTCCCCTTTAACGAACTGAGGATGTAGGAAAGGAAGTACCTAGGGAGTTTAGCTAGCTTCTGAGCCGTAAATGCTAAGAGATAAGGTTTGAGAGAGGTGTACCTTGCAAAGTAAGGTAGCATCGAGATAATTCTATTCCTAAAAAGGTAATATTTCATGGGTGGAGAGGTAGCATGTCCGCGATGGTAGCTGGTTAATACGGGTAATGCCACGGACTTCCAGCCTCGAGTCCAGAGACGCATACATAGCTCTGCATCTTCATAGTATGCGAAGAGTTTCTCGGAGAATAGTATTCCATGAACATCTTCAAGGGCTTTTCTCCTTATGAGCATACACGCACCAGAGATGTAGGAGACGTAACTACTGACCTCAGGAACTTCATTAACTCTGAAACCGAGAAACCTTGGAATCGAGAAGCCCAAGAAATCTATGAAAAAGCCCTTACATTGCACGATCTCGCGGGAGAACTCCTGGTACGTGCATATTATTCCCTGTATAACTCCAGCCTTTTCATCTTTCTCTGCAAATTTAACTAAATCTTGTAAAGCTTCGGGGACTAAAACGCAGTCGTCGTTGACTATTAAGATATAATCCGTATCCTTACCAATGAGCTCGCTTCCAATGTTGTTCCCTAACGCATATCCTGTATTCCTACGCAGTCTATAGATCCTTGTCCTTTTATCACAGGTGTCAAGGAGGTACTCTAACGTGCCATCGGTGGACGCATTATCCACAATTACTAGCTCAGAGTTGGTGTATTGTTCGTTTGCTGAACAGGTCGCGTTAATGACTTTTTTAAATAGTGAACCAACTCTCGTTAAGGAGTTATACGTTAGTATCAAGATCGAAACTTTAGGAGGGCTAGTAGGCATTTCCTCCGGTAAGTACACTAAGCTAGTTCTCTTAAATCTTTCTCGCATGCATTGGATGCTTGATAGGAGCAGTAAGTCGGCACGCACTTAACCCATTTCTTATAACAGCGAGTTCTTATAAGACCATGGATATGTTCTCCTGTAGACATCGGTAGAAATAGCGCGATTACTATGCGTAAGGCTAGAATTAACTGCTTCTTAGGGCTAAGTACTTCATCCTTATTCTGCTTAGCTTCTCCCTTAAGAGATGCCGGTTCAGCACCTTTAGAAGCTCGTTGGCTAGGTCCTTTTCCTCCCCAAGGATGTTTCTCCTCTCTTGTGGATCTCTTTCCATATCGTAGAGCTCCACTGTTCCTTTTTCCTGATCAAGTATAAGGTGATAAGGATATTTAATGACAGAATATTTCGCTATCTTTAGATTGACTTTAGTGGTGTTATCCCTACTGTGAGCAACTTCACTAAAAACATAAGGTAGCGTTTTTCGTCCAATGACCTCACCAACATATGTCTTAGGTGTCTCTAAACCACACATGCTAAGTATTGTTGGTGCGATGTTCACATGACCATAGGCTATCTCCTTACCCGATTTAATAGCAGAGAGGTCTTCCTCCACCCCTTGGGCAATAAATGGCACGTGAAGTAGCTCTCTGTAAAGCTTAGGGTTATGGCCGAACTCTCCATGCTCTCTAAACTCCTCTCCGTGATCCCCGACAACTATCAGTATTCCGTTTTCTAGGTAACCCTTGTCTTCAAGGTAATGTATGAACTCTCTTACTTGGGCATCCACGTATAATAGCTGGCTACTGTAGAGCAATTTTACCAGCGTAGTGTCCTTATATATGCTTCTGAGAGACATTTGTGACATTTCACTAGCCAGCTTAGGATTTAACCTTTCTAAGTACTCTTCACGGATGTTAAAGGGAGCATGAGCATCCATAAAGTGCATCCAAAGGAATACTCTCTCCTTTATGCCACTTTGCTGAAGTTTGTTGATCGCTGTCTTAACAACGATCTCTGCGCTTGCATAGGGGGCTCTAATCTCTTCTTTCTTTCCTTTTAAAGCCTTTATTAGACCTAGGACTTTAAGCGACCTTAGAACTTTACTGATGGTTTTCTTAATAGGATGTCTTTTCTTGAAAACCATCTTTCTATACAGGCTTCCCTCTCCCAAGTCTACGAAAATCTTAAACCCTCTGTGAAATCCAAAGAATCTCGAGAGAAAGGGATTGTCATGAATTCCAATAGTGAGGTACTTACTCTTTGAGAGTACTTCCACGATCGGTGTTCTAGGAGGCGTTAGTTCTCGATATCCATTAAACATCAATGGATAAGTCGAAGTGAATAGTGAAATGAAGGCGATAGGGGTACCGGGTCCCTCAGCGAAGAATCTCCCAATTGATATACCCTTCCTAGATAGCTCATGCAAGAAAGGTGTATGGGTGTTATTCAAGTAGTCGGCGCGAAAACAGTCAATAGTTATGAGGAAAATGTTTTTCTTTAAAGCCATGGCATCTACCCTTCATTCGATGCGCTGTCCGGACACGGTTGTATATTTAACTTAGGCCCTTATATAAAGACTGTTTAAAAGTTAAGAATGGAGCCTGATCTGTAACTCACTCAAGATTCGCTTGAAGGGAGATGTATACCTTACTCCACCGAAATCCCTATCGAATGGTTTTGAGGGAACTTTTCAGGCTTGATAATTATCTTTAAAAGGTACTTTTTCTTCTTTCTAGGATTAGAGCGTGATTTTGCAATGCGGATAGCGACTATAATAAAGGACTTAAGCGTCTACAGAAACTATCCTCCCTTTCTTGAGAAGCTGACTGAGAAGGTCGAGTTGCACTTACTGCACTTACGTGGGGAGGCTTTTGAGGGGTCAAG
>QMSC01000131.1 GCA_003649515.1 Thermoprotei archaeon
ATGCAAAGACAACGTCGCCTACATGTTCTCCCCATAGCCCTATCATTGCAGCGTCTTCGCGTTTTAAAGCGAAAGCTACTGCATACTCACCCTCTTCGTCTTTACAGCTCCTCAAAGCGTCTATAACCTGTTTTCGGACTTCCTCGTATTCGCTGTCATCAACAACCCCTCCCTTATATCTGCTTCTTAGATTCACGTAGACGTTAGTTAGGTCCACGAAAACTTTGCTTTTGGTCCAATCCACTTGAAATCCTCTTTCTTTCTTCACAATATGCACCAATCCTCGCTCGGCTAGGGCTCTTAGTATTGAAAACTTCTTTCTATTTGGGGCGTTCCCATGATCGGAAACTACCACTAAGTACGTTTCATTGTCAAGAAGTTTCATGAAGCCTCCAATCAGTTCATCGGCGAGTTTATATCCTAGTTCTAGAGTCCTCCAAGCTCTTTTCGCGAGGGAGGGATCATACTTTCCGCCTGAGGGATCAGCGTAGCCTAAGACCTTATGTTGAAGGGCGTCCAAGAGATGCCAATGTAGAAAGAATACTGTGGCATTATACTTGTTCATTAAATAACCTGCGGCGTTAATTATCCAATTTATTTGATATTCCAGTTCCTCTATCCATGTACGCTCGTCTACGAGTCCTGCGAAGTAGAGATATGTCACAGCTTCGTTCACATAGGGTCCAAACTTCTGAACGAGTTCACCGCTGACTTCAGGTGGATGGCTGAAGTCTGATGTAGGGTATACCTGTGACCTGTATAGCCTAAATCTAGCCGCATCTGGAGATAGCTCTACGAGCTTAAATCTTATGGTTCCCTCTCTCCGCTGATCATCTATTGTGAAGACCTCCTTAAACCAAGGCGACCACTGTCCAGGCTTAAGCTCAATTAGTATTTTCGAGTAATCCTTAATACGGGATATCGCGCAAGTCTTGTACTTACCAGATCTGCCAAGTAGCAGTAAGTAGTAAGTGATGCTCTCGTCCCCTGTGTTAGGCGCAACCTCTATCCTGGCTTCAAGTGGTTCGGGTTCGCCTTTAGGCAGGTTCCTCCAACCCTTTGCTCTTTCAAATTCTACATGGCTCATGGACTTCTTCACAACGCCTGGAGACGGGTCAAATGGGGATTCAGGCATAAAGTTAGCATACGAGACGGCTCTAGCTATTTCGAAGTAATAGGCGCCGGGCATGAAAAACCAATCTACATGTATTACTTTTTTAGATGTAGGAGGATAACCGATAAAATTAAAGAGCACGGTTTTACGTCCCTGTCTCGCAGCAGCTTCCCAGAAGTACTCTGCTTTGCAAAGATTCGAGGACATAGCCTCATCACCATGCTTTTCAGTAATAGTTTCTCCTGGGTCGTGGCGACCCCATACCGCTATTCCGTGCGTGCCCGGCCAAGCTCCCGTAGCTATAGTAGTCCAATTCTCCGGCGTCTGAGCTGGTACTGCCGGAAGGGCTTTAGAGAAGCCGCCCATTTTCATTAACTTTCGGAAATTTTGACATGAACCCTTTTTAGCAAACATTTTAACGAGCTTCGGAGACGCAGCGTCAAGTCCTATGACATATATTTTCTTACCCAATTTAAACACCGAGTTCTACTGCGCTTATAACCTTTATATAGTGTTATACATACGCTTCGGATACCGGTTCATTACTGACATGAAACTTATAATGAATTCATATATGTCATTAAAAACTTAAACAATAGGAAGGACGAAAATTGTTATCTTAACACTTGTTGAGTGAAATGCTTAAATTCTATTTGCATATCACAATATAGTAGCACTTACTGAACATTATTGCAGGGGAAGAGCATGTCCTCCATCATGATGGCTCTTGAGGATCTCAAAAAAGATGCATGGCGGCGGAGAGAAACTGACTACATAATGCCTATATGGCTTCCCTTTCTTCCCACTATACTGGTAGTAGTTGGAATCATCGCCATGTTTTCCTCAGCTTTCGTCGGCGCTTTCGCAGTAATAGGTTTAATACAGTTCTTCATGGGAATAATACTGATATTCATTGGTGCCATCGTCGGCATCTTCGTTATTTACAAGTGGATCAATAGACGTAACGATCACTTTAAAAGGCAACATCTCTTCCTAGGGGCTCTCCTAGACATTCTTAAAGGGCTTAGTCAACAGAAAGGAGTGAATACTGATGTACTCATAGCTCAAATAGAGAGGGACTACAGAGAAGCTGAAGTTGAGGAGACGGAGAAAAGCGCTGTATTGTGGGTTATCCTACAAGTGTTTCTTTCATGTCTAGTTTGGTTCTACATAGCGCACTTCTTGAACAGAGACTTCTACAAGCATGAAGTTCGCGAGGACCGCATACTGGAGAATTGTCGAAGAGTCCTAGACGCACTAGGCATCCCTGTACCAGCTTTTAAGAGACCCAATCCCATACCCAAAAGGAATACTATACTCTATATACTGCTGTCGTTAATTACTCTCGGCATTTTCTCCCTATACTGGGTCTACACGCTAACTAGGGATCCTAACGAGCACTTTAAAGCTCATGCAACCTGGGAAGACGAGCTAATAAGGGCTCTTGAAGCAGCGATTACTACATCTACTCAGCAGTGAGGCATTGAAATTCTAAGTATAGGTAAACATTTTTTATAAGTGAACGAAGATTTTTAGCACTTACCCTATTTTATTGATGCTAGCTATGAGAACACGCACCTTGGTTACCAATGTGCTCGCAGTAACCCAAATATAAACCGCAAATAGCTATAGGTATAGTGTCGCTGGAACTGCTTTGTGTTAGGAGGGAGCTGGTCGAGAGAATTAAGGAGTTGGTTAGAAAAGAGGAGGTTGTGAAGCTAGTCCCCATGCATGTATACTAACTGGAGATGCTGAGGATGAGCTAGTGAGCACAGCGCTTAAGCTAATACGTGATCTCTACAGCACATGAAGCTTCCAGCCGTTATTACTACCGTTTAGAGGTCTAAACAGATTCTCGATTTAGATAATAGATATAAACTAGGGTGATTACCTAAAAATGATGCATAGATCTGGAAGAATAAGCAAGGACACGAGACGCGTTCCCTTAATCTTATCAATGCTACTTGGATCAATGCTTATCATAACTGTTGTTGACATATACATACCAGAGGACTTAGTGTACGTATCCTGCGTTTGGTCCTATTCATCCGTAGGTAGGAACTGGATATTTTCATTTGAAGGATGCAATTGCATGTATTTCAGCGGACTTGGCAGAGGAAATTTAAGATGTACGGCCTTTCCTCTAGCACTAGTAAAATACGAGGACAGAAGCGTTCTAGCTAAGCTTTCGGTATCTAAGGAGTTTCTTGCAGTGGATTTAAAAGATTGGTATTACAAGGCCTACTTAATTACTAGAGAAGGATTAAAATTCCATTTCGCTAAGAAAGGTGACGTATTCTCCGTTATCAGAGAGCTACCTAGTGGGCTTTATTTCATAGAGAAATATGCCGTCTTTCCAGTTGGAGTTCGGGAATGCGGAGTAGTATATGAGCCTAAACTAGTTGCATATATAGTGCTTGAGAAGTCTAATAGAAGCAGCATCTTCACGATGTTCGATTACCCGCTCGATCACAGAATACCTAAGCATATACTGGAGTTCAGAGCTAATGTAATACCGCCATGGTATGCTTTGTTAAGGATAATTGCCATAATTCTATACCCTGTTTGTGCCACTATTCTCCTCGGCTACCTTATCCTCAAGAGAAGGTCCATGCAGGTGTTAATGCTCCTGGTAGCTGCTACGATCATTTATGCATACAAAGTATCTTCCCTGGATATCTCGTATTACTGTTTATACGCTAAGACTTACGCTCCTGAACCCTTCTCAGTTCTAATTCCCGGTCCATTTAGGGAATTCTACGTGGAAAGAGTGGGCTTCATTCGTCCATCAAAGCTTATTTTCAAACTTAATTATAGTGAAAACGTTTCAGTACGCGGTTTTCTCCTAAACTTGGAGATACCTTACAATACAACGGTACCGTTAATTGATCTAATTAATAGGACGGCGTTTAGACACCTGATCATACTTGCTAAGATAATGAAGGTTGATAAAATAGCCGTACAAGTATCATCGAAGTGGCTTAAGGTAATCTGTATAGGCGGGCACATCGAAAGGATCGGTGACTGTTATATTTTCAGCATAGGTGACATTGATAAAGTGTTTGTACAGGCGGAGCCCCCAGTTATATACCTCCGGTCTCTAACTGGCGGTCTCGTAGCTATGCGCCCACCAT
>QMSC01000132.1 GCA_003649515.1 Thermoprotei archaeon
AATGCTTAACAGAGTAAAGCGGAGACTTCAGCAAGAGATAGGCGATGACCTACACAGCATAGTGGTGTATGGTTCGGGAAGTAGATTAGAGGACTTCTCTGAAATTTATAGCGATCTCAATATACTCGTCATAGTTTCAAAAAAGCCCGAAAAGTTCACTCACTTTACGTTAATTGAAGAGTTTAGAAGACCTAGCCTTAACCTCGCTTTCTTCACGCCCCAAGAATTTGAGTTCCTGTTATCAGATGGACACCCGCTAGCATACTTAGCCCTATACGATGGACGGGTGCTGTTCGACGATGGGCTCATATCTAAATACCTTGAGGAGAGACCTAAGCCTGGCTTGAAGACGTCTAATTACCTTAAATCGTACTCCTTAACCTGGTTTAGTATAGCCCTTGAGAACTATTTTAAAGGCTACTGGTTAGACGTACCGAACTACTTGTATAAGGCTATAAGGGATGCAGTTCGCTCTCTCGCGGTTAAATCAATGAATTCAATACCCTCCTCCGACCAGGAAATCATATCGTCTATTTCTTCCCTGATTTCTGCTGGCGATAAAGCTAGGGATATTGTAAGTCTATTTTCAACTCTCAAGCGATTTAGGCTAAGGGCTAGACCCAGCCGACTTGGGGTGCAGGTCTTACTTTTAAAGGCTCTAGATGCCCTCTCTGAACTTTACGGAGTAAAGCCCTGCAACCTTCGGCTCCTCTATGATAGGCTTAGAACGAAAGGTATTATTGAAATACGGGTCCTAATAAGCGAAAAACGCATGTGTGTGAAATTACGGTACTTTGACCCTCATACGGGTGAGGAGTTAGAGGAACTGTTATGAAAACCTTCATCAACCTTAGTTGAGAAGCGCCTCGGTTTTAAACCCTGTCTTACAGCATAACTCTCTAGCTTTTCAATGAGCGGTTTATGAAAACCTAAAAATATTCCACCGACCTTTCCTCCTACATAAACCCTATCTTCAACCCTTCCCAAAATCCTCGCAAGCTCAGAACTCTTAATAACTATAGCGTTTACTTCGATCACTCTCCCGTCAAGCTTTACTGTATAACTGCTACCAAGCGCTATGACCATGAACCCCTCTCTAACTTTAAAGGGGAGGTATTTAGCGCGTCTCGGAGGTACTATCTGGTTTAACAGCTCATGCTCGACATCAACGTGGGTCACTCTGGCAAGGGAATATCCCTTCACGTGAAGGAACACCTGCGTACCCTGTAGTAAATACTTCTGCAATCCCCTTATAACCCACACTTCCGCCTCAAGTGGGATTTTGCCCACAGCCGGTCCAGTCATTAAATCATTACCGTACTATTCATGATTCCTAATAGTGGAAAATAAAGGTTACCGAAAATTAATTAAGATGCGAACATAAGTATTCATTACGGCCGATGAAGACCTCCCACCTCTCTCGAGGGGGGAGATGAGCAGAGCAGCTAGGCCGGTGCGGAGGCCGCTAAGCTATTTTATAAGTATCATAGTAAAGTCATTTACATTGGTTCCTGTAGGACCAGTGTATACCAATCCTCCAACCTTTTTGAAGAATGTATAACTGTCGTTGTTCAGTAAGTACTGCTCTGGATCGATGTTCTCGCGCTCAGCTCTTAACACGGTTTCGCCATCTACCATTGCTCCAGCAGCGTCCGTGACGCCGTCTATTCCATCGCTACCTATGGATGCTATGAGAATGTCCTTAAGGCCCTTAATTTTAATAGCTGCGCTTAGAACAAGCTCCTGATTTCTTCCACCACGTCCATGACCTCTAATTGTCACAGTGGTTTCGCCTCCAAAAAGTACAACTGCTGGTTTCTTTACAGGCCTATCGTGGACTAATATCTCCTTACCTATGGACGCTACGACGCTTCCTACCTCTCGTGCTTCGCCTTCAAGGAAGGATGTCAATATTATCGCGTTATAGCCGAGGCTATTAGCCTTCTTCTTCATTGCACTGAGCGAGATGTTATTGCTGGCTATAATAGTGTTGTAAACCTTACTGAAGACCTTGCTACCAGGTTTAGGCGTTTCAGGATGTGCTCCCTTAACGCCTTCTTCAATGTACCCCCTGATCGTGGATGGTACCCTATCTAACAGCCCGTATTTTGTAAGTATTTTATATGCATCCTTGAAGGTCGTTGGATCAGGTACTGTGGGTCCTGAAGCGATCATGTTCATGGGATCCCCTACGACATCCGAGATTATCAAGCTCACAACTGTTGCTGGATAAGCGTTATAGGCGAGCCAACCACCCTTTATCCTCGATACATGCTTTCGAACGGTATTGATCTCCTCTATGGAAGCTCCACTTTTCAGTAAAAGATCTGTTAATTTCTGCTTTTCCTCAATGCTGATGTCGTTTGCAGGAAGAGGCATTAAGGCCGAGCCTCCGCCGGATATTAAGACTATTAGAACGTCGTCTTCCTTAAGTTCCCTCACCAGCTCAAGTATCCTTGAAGCTCCCTCTACACCGCTCTTACTTGGAATAGGGTGGTCGGCCTCCCATAAATGGATCCTCTTCACCTTATACCTGTTAGCAGTTCCTCTAGGAACTATGACTATGCCTTCGTTAATTAGTTCCCCTAGGATCGACTCCACCGCCTCTGCCATTCTGCCAGAGGCCTTGCCAGCACCCACCACAAATACTCTACCCTTAACCTCTGCTCTTAAGTCCCTAACAAAGACTTCTGAGCCTTTCAACTTAAGCGTCTTTAGAACAGCTTCATAAGGGTCTGCTGCCTTCAACCCTTCTTCCAGTATTTCTATGGCGTTCTCGGCCTTTTCCCCAAGGACTTCCACGAGCTCATCTCTATTTTTTATTCGCATAAATGATATTGAGGAAGAAGCCCTTTATTACGTTAAGCCTGCCAATGGGTTAGAGGGACTTATGATGAAAGTGGTCTTAACCTGGCCCCCCTCTAGTGAGGAACTGAGGATACTATTGGAGAATCTGAGAAAGGGTGTAGAGATAGCGTATCCCCTCTCAAGAAAAAGCCGCTTTAAGGAGCTACTAGAAATAGTTGAAGATGCCGATATCCTTGTAGGAGGATACGTTCCAGACGAGGTCATACTAAGAGCTAGAAAATTGAAGCTTATACAGGCCATTACTAGCGGTGTTGAGCGACTTAACTTCAAGCTGTTAAAGGAAAGAGGCATAATTCTAGCCTCAGCCTCGGGTGCAAACGCTATTTCAGCCGCTGAAATGGCCTTAGCATTAATGCTTACGATAGCTAAGCGGATCGTGGAATATGATGAGCGCATGAAGCGGGGTGAATGGGTTCCCTATGCTCGTGAAACAATGTTATCGGAATTATATGGAAAGACCCTCGGCATAGTTGGTCTAGGAAGAGTGGGCAGGGAGATAGCTCTACGGGCAAAGGCTTTTGGGATGAGAGTAATCGCCATAAAGAAAAAACCTGAGCCCTCCCTTAAGGAGGAGCTCGGACTCGACTTTCTAGGAGGACCCAACGACCTGGATTACATCCTCTCAGAGTCAGATTATCTAGTCATATCCCTCCCATCAACCCCTGAAACTAGAGGAATTATAGGGGAAAGGGAACTAAAGAAAATGAAACGAGGCGCCGTCCTAATAAACATCTCTAGGGGTCCTATTATTGATGAAAAGGCCTTACTGAAGGCTTTAAAAATGGGGTGGATCAGGGCGGCAGGGCTTGACGCGTGGTGGTACTACCCTCCCGATCCTCACTGTCCTTCTAAGCTGAAAATTCATACCCTTAAAAACGTCGTTGCTACGCCTCATAAGGCTGGATGGACCTGGGAGGCTCGAGTTAGAGCATTAAAGCTCGCTGCTGAAAACATTAATAGCTTTCTTGAAGGCAAGCCGCTTAAGAACGTGGTGGATCTAGATAGGGGATATTAGCATCATTTAAGGACGTTCGTTATCACCGCATAATGTACTTTATGGACTCCCTCAATTCGCTCAATTTCATCCAGCAAAGTCTTAACATCTTCCTCACAAGCTCTTACCCAGGCCTCAGCTAGCATGTCATAGCTGCCCACCGCAGCGTATAGTCTTTTAATGAAGCGAATTCCCCGTAACTTCCTACAGACATCCTCGTATTTTTCAGGCTTTACGTCGACCCCCACGAAGATCACTCTAATTCCGATTTTACTGTAATCCACCTCTATAGTAAATCTCCTGATCACTTCAGTCTCTCTTAGCCTCCTCACTCTTTTTCGTATAGCAGTTTCGCTCAATCCGAGCTCATCTGCTATCTTAGTAAA
>QMSC01000133.1 GCA_003649515.1 Thermoprotei archaeon
CTTCGAAGTGGAGGATAAAACTCTATGTGCAAGTGATAGTATTCGTACCTTTTGCCGTCTGTAGGAGATTGATGCACTGCCATAATGTAGGGGAAATCCATTTCAAAGAGAGTGTTATAGGTTTTCGTGATGGCTTTTAGAATGTCGGCTAAGTGGAGTTTCTCTTCTTCATTAAGCTCAGGCAGTCCTCCAATGTGGTTATTAGAATATATGTGGATCTCGTAGGGCCACATCGCGTAGAAGGGTAGGAAGGCTGTGAAGAAGTCGTTCCGGTATATAATTCTCTGTTTTTCACTTAGCTCCTCTTTGAGTAGGTCACAGAATAGACATCGACCGTTTCTCCTCCAATATCTCCTCGCGTTTCTTAGCTCTAGCCTTATTCGAGGGGGTATGAAAGGCAAGGCGTATATTTGTGAATGAGGATGGGTTAGGGATACTCCTACAGCTGCACCCTTATTGCGAAAGACAGCAACGTACTTAACCTTGGGATCAGAGCCCAGCTTTAGCGTTCTCTCAATGTAGCCCTCAACGACCTTCTTCATGTGCCTTAATGGTATGTCACAAAGGTCTCCCTCGTGTTGAGGTGTCTCAACTAGAACTTCCGCGTATCCATATCCCTTTGCGAGCCTAAAAAGTCCCTTGCTCTTCCTACTAATCTTTGGATTTGTGATTAAGGTAGGATACTTGTTGGGAAGTGCAAGCGTATCGCACTCGCTTTTAAATTTCGCCTCAGGGGCTCCGGGACAGAAGGGACAGTGACTGCTGGGCCTCCAGGGTCTAAATTTCCTTACATTGGACACTATGACCCATGAGTTAAGAAGAGGATTCCATCTCAGTTCGTGGTACTCCTCCATTGCTTACCCCTAGCCTTTACTACTGATGCGCTGGTGCGTATATCTCTTTTCGTGCACCTTCATCTACGCTGACGATCCACGTCTTCCGTGCTCCTCCTTCAAGAGCTTTGTTGGCTACTCTTCTCCCCGTTTCATTGTCCTCTACTAAAGCTATTAGAGACCCTCCCATTCCAGCCCCGCTAAGCTTCACGCCTAGCGCTCCTCCTTCAAGCATTTTATTCCTGATCCTCTCAAGTTCCGGTAGGCTTACGTCGTAAAGGTCCCGTAAGAGCTCGTGCTCCTTGTTCATTATTTCGCCTATTTGCTTTAGCAGTGAAGGAGATAATCTCCCGCCACTTTCCTTAATTAGCTCGACAGCTTTCATAGTGTAGTTGTTCATTAGGAACGTGAATTCTATTCTCTTTGCGGAGGTTCCATCTATCCTCTGAAGGAAGGGGCTCAGTTCTTCTAGGCTTAATTCCTCCCAGGAGACCTCATCAAATCGTGGTGCAAGCTTTTCCTTAACGCGTTCCGGAACATCGGGCATGCTCAGAAGTTCTTGAAGGCCCCTATTAATCTCGCTCTGTCTTCTCGGATGTATGTCAGCAACGCTATGCCTTATGCCCGAATCCGCTACAACTAGTTTCAAGCCCTTAAGCGGGAGTTTTTCCACCTTAACAGGAGGTTTCGGGTAGAGGAGTATTGCTTCGCCGAATGCAGCTGAATATTGATCTAGTCTTCCGCAAGGAATCTTGCATATTCCATTCTCAGCATAGAAGCAGGCTTCAGCTAGATCTTTGGGACTCAATTTTAGACCATAAAACTCGTCTAACATTTTTCCGAAAGCTACTTCTAGAGCAGCACTGCTGGCTAGACCGCTTCCTATGGGTACGTCACTGTATATGACTATGCGTAGGCCTTTATCGGGTTCGAAGTCGAACACTTCCTTAAAGGCCAGCAGAACTCCTCGTAAGTAATTTCCAAACCACTTTCCCCTCACGAGAGAAATATCTTTCAGAGGCACTTTATCACGATATCTGGATCCTCCTTTCCTGAGGTTTAGGCTGTCAATTATGAACTTATCTTTTTCAGCGCCTAGGCTGAAAACATAGGTCCTAAGGTTTATTGCCACCGGGACTACGGGCAGACCCTTGTAGTCCTGATGTGTATTTAAGAAATCAGCTCTTCCAGGAGCTGAAACGATCAGAACAGGTTTTCTTTTGTATACTTTTTCAACAGTCCTTACTTTATCGATGTAATTCATAACCTCCTCCTCCTCCTTGAAGATTAGAAGTCGTTACCTTTAAAATGAAACTGAGCTTAAAAGTGAATAGGTGCCACCTTGAGGCTTACGAGGCTAGGTAGCATCAATTTGGAGCCCCCTGAAGAATTTAACTTCCACTTAACGGCCTCCGCCTATAGCTTCCACTGGCAGTTTGATGGCAAGTACCTGTATTTTCCAGTAATTAGGAATCCCTTACTTATAGTCCGTACAAGCGTGAAGGATAATGTTGTTAGGGTCGATTTATACGGCGTTACTGGAAAGCTTTCCAAAGACCTAGTTACTGAGCATGTTGTGAGAACGCTAGGGCTCGACGAGAAATACTATGAGTTCTATAATATAGCTGAGGGAGACCCACTATTAGCAGAAGTGGCCCGTAGCCTAAGGGGCATGAGGTTGAGGACTACAGATCTATGGACTGCCTTAATTATAGCGGTCTGTCAACAGAATGCAAGCTTTAAACAGGGTTGGAGGATGTTATATAACCTGTTTAAGATGTTCGGTGAGAGAGTTACAGTGGAAGGTCACGGGTTTCTCCTAACTCCCCCTCCCTCCCTAATTGCGAAAAGCAGTTCAAGTGAGCTCATGCGCGCAGGTATAGGATACCGTGCGAGTACTCTCCTGGAGCTGGCAAGGGGTTTTGATGATATACCACAACAGAGTCCAAGAGAGCTTGAGAGGAGCTTAAGGAGCTTTAAAGGTGTGGGATTATATACTGCTCGCCTCGCGTTATTACTAGCGCACAGATTTTATGAGTTGCCGCCAGTCGATAGGTGGACAGCAAGAATCGTCTGCGAGGTTTATGGGTGTAAGGGCGTTAGCATAAGCGAGGCTGAAGAAGTTCTGCGGAAAGTATGGGGTAAGTGGAGCGGGCTTGCCGTGTATTATCTCACTATAGTGCTGGATGCTGAGCCTCTTTCTAAGGCCTTAGATAGGGTAAGAAAGGGGTTATTAAAGCCTTATATGAGCTCTGATAAACTTACTCCGCTTACTCTCTATTTAAGAGATTGGTTTGTGAGCTAGCTTAATGGTTCAGGTTTAATATCGGGGAACTTTTTCCTAAACTCCATGGCTTCTGAGGAGGAGGGAAGACCGGAGATCGCTCCCACGTGCATGCATTTAATTGCTGCCACAGCATTTGCAAGACTTAGCGTTTCATCTGTAGCCCACTTCTTCAGTAACCCGTACATAATGGCGGCGTTCCAGGCATCGCCTGCACCTACAGTATCCCTGACCTCTACCTTATAGGCTGGCATATAGTAGCTTTCGCCGCTGCACGAGAGGACGGCACCCTTTACGCCCATCTTCACGCCTATGACATCTACTTTTTCACCCAGCTCCTTGAGTATTTCCCTTAGAGTCTCAACGCCAAAAAGGACGCTGTACTCTTTCGCTGTTGCTAGGAGGATATCTACGAAGTCTATGACTTTGGAGTATACCTCACGTGCACTATTAAGATCGGGCCAAACGTCAGGTCTGAAGGTTGGGTCAAAAGAGATCTTCACGTTGCCTGAAGCCTTTATGTGTTCAACGGCCTTCATAATGCTCGTACGTGCAGGGTCCTGAGATAGCGCGAACCCAGAGATGTGCAGTAACCTTGCACGACTGATGTACTCGATATCCTCTTCTGTGAAAACTATCTCCGTGTCAGCAGTTCTACACCAAGGTTTCCTGTAGAAGAAGAATTCTCTCTCCCCTTCAGGAAGCTTTACTACGATGGCTAGAGTGGTTCTTGCATCGCTTATTACCTTAACATGGCTTACATCCACGTTTCTTTCACGGAGAGTTGCTAGAAGGAAGCGTCCAAAAGCATCGTTTCCTACAGCGGCGATGGCTCCAGTTCTGAGCCCCAGCCTAGCGCAGGCAACAGCCGTGTTCATTGGAGCGCCACCGAAACATGCTTTATAGGTGTTGTGGTTTACTGGAATGAAGTCGAGAATAATTTCTCCCAGACAAATTACCTCATTCTCCATCCCGAACACCCTTTGAGATATTTCGCTCAGCAGGATAGCTATACGTTAAAATACTTGGTGAAATTTAAAGCTTAATAGGTGTGAATTGTGGCTGAGTCTTTTCTCTTCAAAGAGCGCTTACTGAAGTTTAATCCTAATGAGAGGGTGATGAAC
>QMSC01000134.1 GCA_003649515.1 Thermoprotei archaeon
CTTTTTAAATTCCTCGAACTTGAAGGCTTTTAATGTAGCGAAATACCTTGCTATTTCGCTACACTTCATCCAGATAATGCCATCGCCTAGAAGCCTATTTATCCTAGAAACAGTCTCCTTGAGAGCTTCAAATCCGATCTTGTCCTCCTCCCTATGTACATTCCACCAATGCGTATGGAATATTAGATAGGCCCTGTTTTTATAAAGCTCTACGAGTCTACCTTTTCTACCATCGCTCGTTATCCAGTTATCAGCGAGCCTGTAAGGATCTCCGCCCGCTTTCGCTACCTTAGGCTTTCCTAAATAATCCTCAGAGCAGCTCACTATACTTACTACGGCTTCCTCATCCTTAAGGTACATGAGCCTGGGAGTAACGCGTTTCTTCCCATACTCAACGTGGAGAAAATACCATGTCAGCTTTATACCGTTAACTTGCTTCTCTGCTTCAAGAATAGCTCTAGCATAGATCCCCTCGACTTCTCTACCGAAGTCGCAAGGGCTTGTTACACCGCTAGCTTTAATCCCCACACTACGTAAAATGCTCAGGGCTCGAGCAATATACCTTGTTAGAGTTTCTAAGTCTTGTCTTTGAGACCACTCCCACTCCATTTCGTCCAATAGTCTATTTGCGTCGACATCTATGGCTAGGGTATGGGTTAACATCTCCGGCGTAATGTCGAAGTACTTGACAGCCTCCGCTTTGACGAGATTTAAAATTTCCAGAAGCACGTTTCGAGGCAACCCCTTGATACCCTCATCTATACATCCGAGGAGCTCGTAGCTGCACTCTCTCGATTTAACTATGCAAGGTACTAGACTGAGTTTGCCTCTAACGCCCATAGCTCCTAGGCTTAGGAAGTCCAGTAGGAATTCGTATGTTCTCCTAAATTCAAGCTTTCCAGATTCTCCCATGTATCCTACGGTCCAGTCATCCACTATGAGCGACACTGGTATTCTAAGCATGGGAAGTTCGCTTCTAACTTTCACGGTCGCCATATTCTTTGATAAATGCTCTACCATTATAACCTTATTCGCGACGACGTTTATCGGAGTTCCCCTTAGTAAGCTCTAAGAATGTCATTGATGATTTAATATACGAAAACAGGGTGTCAGAGGTTGTACTCAAACATAATTAAGATAGTGGAGGAGAATCTTCAGCGAGTTCGAGAAATACTTCCACGGGTTGCGAGTATGCTAAGTGAATATTTTGGGGAGCTTGAGGAGACACGAGCTGAAAAGTATGTCAAGCCTGTTTTAGAAAGTTTGCCTCATGTTGTTATACACGAGCTAGCTCATGCTTATGTCAACGAAAAGATTCTCAGGTCGATGCAACTGCCCAAAAATGTTCACGTATTTGTAGATGAGGTCCTTGCAAGGCTTATAGAACGCAAAATTTCGTCTCGACTCAAGTCGTCTGGTTATAAGTGGGTGCTTGTTGAGACCTTAGAAGAGCAATTCGAGGAGTTAAAGCACTATTCAGTTCTTAAAGATGTTAATTTCACCTTAGAGGATTACGTAAAGCTGTACAATGAGTTCGAGAAAAGCGCGAGTAGTAAGCAACTCGAAGATTTCGTGGACAAGCTTATTCATGTAGCCCAAAAGCTTTACGCAGAATCTTTTGACCGGAGTCAAGCTGTTAGTTAGAGATATATTTGCAAAATTTCTAGAAGTGATGATAAGGTCAATGACACAAGTTCGAAGTACACGTCCTGACAACGAGCTCTGGCGCATTGGTAAGAAGAACGGCAGTTGGGATGAGTTTGGCGGAAGAGTAGGAGGGCATGTGACAGCGCCGGAGAATTGGGCGGAGAGGGAAGAATGGCACGACTTTCCATGCGGTATCGCGGAGGATAAACCTCTGTCAATTATATGGATGCAGGAGCAACGGAAACCTCTCTTACTTTACATGCGTTTCCTTGATGTTTCTTGTGAGTCGCCAATTGAAGTTGAGGTAGAGTTCAATGGTACAGTTATTTACTCTCATAAATACGAACCCGCGGTAGTCTGGCTTCACAAGCACTTCGATATCTCGCTCTACCTTTACCTTCCTATCCGCCTGCAAAGGATAGGAGAAAACATACTCACGTTTTATACCTATGGGAACGATGGGAAAGTGGACCTCATTGAGCTGCGTGAAGCGAGTCCGAGCGATGAAATGTGGCTCTTCAGTAATTTTCGTACGGTTCAGAACGTGCTTAAAGTTAAGGAGGGAGTTTATCCTCTTGAATGGATCGACTTTGATTGCTCTAGTGTCGCACATCACGAACTCGAACCTGAGAGAGGCAAGAGAGTTGTAGGCGAGCGCTGGGCTGATCTGCAGGGACTTTATGGTGGGATGAGGCTTCGTCCAATGTCGAATATCTGGGGCGTACCTAAGTGGAACTCAAAGTACATTAAAACGGGTAAGGCAAGCAATCCGGAGTGGAAGGAGGGGTGTGGAAAAGTTATCCACTATCATGATTACTGGGTTGGAGGCGATCTTCTAGATTACGATGCTTGGGAGGATTTCGTGACGTGGCACGTTAAGAGGACGAAGGATTGGGTTAAGCTTTACCGGGGGCTCGGCGAGTGGGATGTCCACTGGTTTGGAAACGGTGGTAGTTGGGAAGGCTTCTACGAATACACGCTAAGATACGGGAGGGCGATAAAGCAGAATGACCCGGATTCCTTTGTAATACTGAGTGGTAATCATACTTGGGACTACGTGAGGTGGCATGCTGATATTCACGGGCTACCCAAGGAGGCCTGGACCTACTATGAAAAGCTCACCGATAACCGTGAGATATTCCGGTGGGTTGACGCATTAGGATACCATCCATACGAATACAATAATTCAAATCCTAACTCGCCTTGGATTGCTGCAGAACATCTGCGTACGTTGCTCGATAGAAAAGGGCTCTCGCACATCAGAGTAGCAGTTGATGAGTGGGGACATGATTTAGGATATTCATTTGTAAGAGAAGCGCTACCGAGACTTCTACATAACGGGGTAATTAATGTTCTAATGGTCGACTGGTGTATAGTGGAAGGAGAGCATCCCGATAGTTTTGGCCTAGTTTATCCAGACGGTAGAGTAAAGAATTCTGAAGCCTTTGAGTGTTGGCAGGGCTGGAGTGAACTATTCCACGGCGCCAAAAGGACATGGTGTGCAGTTCTACCGGAGGGCAGTGATACGAAAAGCATTTTCTTTGGAGCAAGCACCAAGAACAATACAGTAACCATAGTGCTTGACAACCGCGGCAGTAACGACGCGACTGTGAGGATGTTCGCCCCCCTACCGCAGGGCCTCAAACAATGCCTAGTCTACGTATCGCAGCCCAAGCTCAATCAGCTCAAATTGGTTTCAGAGATCCAGGTGGATGTAAAAGAAGGCGAAGCCGAGTTCGCTTTATCTATTCCTGCAAAAACTATGTACGTCCTAAAGATACTTTCACAATCCACTAATCCATAGACTATAGCGATGTCGCTGTGCTAAGCGTACGATATTGAGGCTCAAAAGCGGGAGACAGTAGCTCTCGATTTTCTTAATCTTCCTCCTTCCTTCTTCCTGTAAGGGTAGCTAGGATTAGTAGAAATCCCAACGCTATGAATGCTACTCCTATAACGTTCTTTAGAACTATCTTTAGCTTCGGGAATGCCAGCAGGCCCACTGCTATGAGTATTAAGCCAAGAATTACCGTTCCCTGGTCTTTAATTTCAGCTTCCTCAGCTACTGGCTTCTCGGGCTCTTCTGGTATCACTATCCAGGCTAGAATGTAGAAAAGGGTAGCAGCGTAGGGGTTAACTATAAATAAAAGCACAAAGAGGGGGCGCATTACCGTGGGATCCAACTTAAAATATCTAGCTAAGCCTCCACAGACACCTCCCTAGAATCCTATCTCTTTTGGATCTCAGAAGTCTTCTGGCTCTCTGAGACATGAAATATGCCTGGGTGAGAGCTTTCAATAGAGTATTTAAGCTTTATGTAAGTGTTAATAGGGAAACTATGCGCTGTTTACGCCTATGACTTTTCCTCTTTTCCTAGCTCTTAGAAGTTTATAGGCAGTCGGAAGCAACAATGCTGAGGTTAGCTTAGTTCCAATATTTGAAAAGCCTATTTTATAGTTTTAAAGCCGAATAATGTCAACTTCGAATAAGCCTTAGTTACCATGCTAAATTAATCTTAGTAGTTTGAGTTTTGCTGTCGCAAGAAATGTCTTTAAGATCC
>QMSC01000135.1 GCA_003649515.1 Thermoprotei archaeon
AACAGAACCTCATCTTAAAATCGTGATCCAACCCATAGGAAGGGTTGTTCAAGCAGGTTCAGAGTTTAGATGTAAAGTTTTCATAAAGAGTGAAGAGGATGTTGATATCAGAAGCATCGAAGCATCCCTTTACTGCATTGAGGGAATTAAGGAGAAGAAAGAGCTTAAAAGGATAGTTCACTGGAGGGAGACGAAATTACTAGCGCAAGAGGGAATAATAAGGAAAGACCACCCACTGGCATTTAAGATAGAGTTTCAGATACCTGACAACGCGCTCCCCTCAGCAGAGGGGCTTAGAGCACATGTTCATTGGTGCGTAGAGACCACCGTAGAGGATGCTTCGGGTAGGGTAGGAGTCCAGAGAATGCCTATAACTGTGTATAACGTTCCGAAGAGCTTTGAGGGCAGAGTCTTTACCGAAATTCTCGACTCTATAAACGCTCAGGTGAAGATAAACCCGATTATTGCCAGAGGAACGTATACTGGTGGCGAGCTAACCTTATACGCCACTAAGGATATCGAACTAGCAGGCATTAAAGTCGAATTAGTGACGTTGGAGGAAACCTGGAATTCTAGGCGTACCCTAGAGGTCCTATTTAAGAGAACGTTTAGAATAAGCGATGACAAGGCCTTGAAGTCGGGGGGTACTGAAAAGTGCGATTTTAACATTCCGATTCTACCTGAAATTCCTCCCTCATACAATGGAAAACATTCAAGGATTAGGAGCTACTTAATATTAATCCTTGAAAGAAGGGGCGTAGACGATTACCAGATACTCGTACCATTATGGATCTTCTAGCAAGCTCATTTGACCTTAAAACAATATATGTTTAAAGGAATGGCTTTTAGCCATCAACAAAGAAGTTACTCCCTCCAATGCTATCGAGGTTTAAGATTATATCCATTTCTTTCGCTAACCTCTCCACAAGCTTCCTCTCTCTAAGAGTTACCCCTGTACCATAATCACACGATATTTTCTGCCCATAATAAGCATTAGCCACGAATGTCTTAGCGTGCGAGAGACACTCAAGTACCCTTCGTATATCTCCTGCATGAAAATACAGGGTTACATCGTTTATTATGAGTATTTCAGTGGGTTGTGAGAGGTATTTAGTAAGTAAAGAGTCTATGCTCTCAGCGTTTTTCCTAGCCATGAAAAGTAGCTCTTCCTGATTCCTAGCTGTAGTTCGAGGGGCATAGATAGTCCGAGGTCTGAGATAAGTTACCCTTTCAACAACCCTAGTGTACTCTCCTAGAGTTCCACCGATATGTCCCATTTTCTCTGGAGCCATATCTATTACAGTAATGTGCTTCTCATATCCTAATTCCACAAGTTTTTCCAGGATCCTGGAGGTGAGAAGAGTTTTGCCTGTACCTACGTCACCCAGCAAAAGGATTTTTCTTCCTAAGATCCTTTCAACTTGAAGCCTTATCATGGCTCTCCGAAAAGCGTCTTTCGCGTAATATTAGCCCTTTTTAGAGCTTGAAGAATTATGAAGCCTAGCACTGATCCTGGAACTGAGCTTAGAGCCCATCCGCTCCATAGTATTAATAGGGGTTTAGCCATCGTTCTAGGATCCCCTATTGCAGGTGCGACCACATATAGGGTCAGTGTTCCACCTATGATCACTGTTCCTATGGGTTCCAGTAGCGCTGCTATTTCAGCCTTTTCATGAATCTTAGTTCTCTTGAAGGCTTCATAGTACAGGCCTACTATCAGCGCTCCGGGTATGCCGCCAGGCATGGAGTATATTGTACCTATCCCGAGGGTCATTCGTATAATTCCAGTCATGAATGCTATTAGCGTTGCCCACCAAGGTCCTAAAAGAACTCCTGCAATGGCATTTATCAAGTGCTGACCTGGGTATGCCTTAGAGCCGAGTACAGGGAACCATAACCAAGGAGCTATTACTACTGCTAAAGCGGTTAGGAGAGCACTTGTAGCAGCTTTTCTTAGCCTAACAACTCTTCTGGAATTTGTCATGGCCTGATCTTCTCGGCTAGTTCTAAGACTATCCTCGCAACTTCCTCCGCATTTTCACCAAGTATCACGATCATGGGCTCTTTGCCCCAGTCTCCTCGATGGTAGATAACTCTGGGCAACCTACCGATTCTTTTTACGGCTTGCTCAACGCCCCAAGGAATAGTCATGCCCTCCTTTTTCTTGACTTCCTCTGGTTCTTCTCTCCTATCATAGTAGGAGACCGTTAATCCCATGCTCTCTAGAACTTCTATGAACTTCTCGCTAAATCTAATGTTTATAGCGGCTCTGATATTGGGATCGTACTTGGTTGCTGTGAGGATATATCGCGCTAAGTGAGATGAAGCTCCGAAGTCGGGTGATAAAGCTGCAGCAAGACCTTTACCAGTAGCTCGAAGTCTGCCTAGTATAGCGGCTACATCAAAAATATCTTCTGCATATGGTGTTGCCTCAGCGAGATTCATGCCCACCTCTGGAGTGAGCCTTTCCACGTCAGGGCTCGATAGAAGTAATCTCATACCTCTCTCCACAGACTTTAGAACCTTATACCTGCTGGCCTCCTTGTAGAGTAGAGCAAGCGGATTTACTGGTCCATAGCCCTTCCCTACAGGCAATCCAAAGACTATACCGGCTCTAACCACTTCCTTAGCGGTCTTAACCGCTGATATTATATCCGATCCCTTTGCCAGCTCAGCAGCGATTGCTGCTGAAAAGCTACATCCAGTGCCATGAGTATTTTTGGACTCTACTCGAGGTGCTATGAACTCGTAAACTTCACCATCGTAGTACAGAATATCAATTGCCTGATTCGTTTCCTCTACATGTCCGCCCTTGACGACAACAGCCTTAGGACCTAGCCTAGCTATTTTTCTTGCAGCCTCTACCATATCCTTCTTGGAAACTATCTTAATTCCTGCCAGCACCTCCGCTTCACGGGCATTAGGAGTGATCACCGTAGCTAGGGGAACTAGCTTTTCGACTAGAGCTTTAACAGCCTCCTTTTTGAGAAGTGGTGCTCCACTTTTCGCTATCATCACGGGATCTACTACGAGCGGAAAGCCGTATTCTCTCACCTTTTCTGCAACAGCCTCTATAATTTCAGTTGTATGGAGCATACCGGTTTTAGCAGCATCTATGCCCATGTCCTCCGCTACTGCGTCTATTTGCTTCTTTATGACTTCAACCTCTACGTCCTGTACGGCAGTTACGGAATAAGTGTTCTGCGCGGTAATTGCAGTTAGGGCAACTGTTCCATGAACCCCTAGGGCTGCAAATGTCTTCAAGTCGGCTTCGATTCCAGCGCCTCCGCCTGAATCGCTCCCGGCAATGGTCATTGCCACGGGGATTCTCTTATGTACGCCATCAAAAAGGCTCATAAAACTCACCTCCTCGTTAACTTCCCTATAACAGAGTAAGTAATGAACGATGATATAAGTGATGGGAGAGTTGCTCCCACGCTTAATTCCACGAAAACATAGGCCATTAAGTAGTATATGATGAAGCCTATAAGCCACGAGATTACAGCGCTAATGCTGAGCTTCGGCGCGTCTTCATAGAACTCCTTTATCCTATAAACCCCCTTCTTTACTATGAAGTAGTCTGCGAACATTACTCCAAATAGAGGTACGAAAGAGGCTCCGATCAGGAGTAGGAAGTTCTCGTACTGAGCTATAGGTATGGTGTATGCTAGTATTAAGCTAATGGCAGTGACGGCTAAAGCAAACTTCCACTGTTTGATTTGGGGGAAGATGTTTTGGAGCGAAACAGCTGAGGAGTATATGTCAGCAAATGCATTGTCGGTTTCGTCAACGAGTATTCCTAAGATAGCTAATCCTCCGAGCATTAGCAATGCAATGCTATATACGATGCTTTCTTGAGGATATAGTAAAGCTAAGGCTGCACCCATGCCGTAAAACCATGTATTCGCTATAGTGTAGCTGACAAATGTTCCAATAAAGCCCTTACGTGGATGTTCAGCAAACCTATTGTAATCAGATATTAGAGGCATCCATGAAATAGGCATGGCTATGACTAGATCCAATCCGAGCAGTATTGCAGCAAGGTTTGAGGTGCTTGAAGATAGGGGAACGCCAGTCTGAATTATGTTGAACGTTATCCATGCTGAGGACAGGTATACAAGCCATATAGCAAACTTTTCCAGCCACTGACGTACGACAGCTAGAGGTCCACAAATTGCTAGGAGAAGGCACCACACCGCGAAGA
>QMSC01000136.1 GCA_003649515.1 Thermoprotei archaeon
AACTAAAGAGTTCCTTAGAAGCTAGATTGAATAAGAAGATAGGCAATAAGAACTTCTCCAACTACCTTCACAATCTCGTCGATGCAGGTTTCATAATAAGAAAGGAGGGAGCATACCAGATAGTGGATCCCTTGTTAAAACACGCACTATACGTTTAGTTATATTATTACAGGTCGCCTGCTTTGACGCTCTCCCCGCTAAAGCAGGGGGATTCTTGCTTCTAGGGTGTTCATTGCCCTTTTAGGCTCCCATTTCATCCCATTCCACCTTTCTAGCAGGGGCTGTGCCACCAGCCCGATGGGCATACCTCCAAGAAGGACTCAGGATTATAACATTGAAAAAGAAAGACTATTATTCAAACCTATCAACGCCATCCATCCCCCCACTAAAACAGGGGGCTTTCTGGCGTTGTCTGCTGTAAGAATAGGAGTACAACGAGTGCCAAAGAAAATAGAAGGAGTACCAACGCTACATACAATGCCTTTACTAGGAGTACGAGCAAGATCCGGTGACCGAGAGAACGACCTGCTAAAAGCATCATGGATGCAGCAATTACACTAATGCTTGGAACGAGAGGAATTATGTAGAATAGTCCCATGAGCTCCTTTCAAGGAAGAAACCTTCTGAAGAGCTGGAATATAGGCTTTATGCCCTTGAATAGTCCCAGAGACATGGGAAGGAAGCCTACTAGGAATATGAAATCCAAAATGGATGGAGATTCCGGCAGACCTCGTATGATGAGAAAAGCCAAGCGCATGGCTTCGGCAAAGACCCAAAGCCTAACTCCCACAGATATGTAAAACCATGAAACACTACTTAACGGTGTTAATAGAGCAAGTAAATGCGCTTGATCGAGGCCGTTGGGACCACCCGCAGGGTCGCCAGGAAATGATCAAAACTCACTCCTAAATAACTTTACGTCGAGAAGCTATATTCTCACCGTGTGCCACAATGCTAAGTAAAAGTTTATTAGAAAAGTCTTAAAAATGTATTCGAAAAGAGGAGGACTATGGTTAAGCTGAGACTCACATTTGAATCCATAGGTGAAGTCGTGGTTGAACTCATTGAAAGAAATCCGAAGACAAAGGAAGCGTTTCTCAAGGCAGTTCCCTTTGAGGCTAGAGCAAATACATGGGGCGAAGAAATATACTTCAGTACGCCTGTAAACGTAGGACCGGAGAACCCTCAAGAAGTTGTTGAAAAGGGTGATGTGGCCTACTGGCCCCCTGGGAAGGCTATGTGCATCTTCTTTGGCCCCACGCCTGCCAGTCGCAGCCCTGATGAAATTAGACCCGCTAGTCCAGTAAACGTGTTCGGAAAAGTCGTAGGTGATCTAGAACCCCTAAAACGGGTTAGAGATGGCGAGAAAGTAAGGGTAGAATTTCTGGAGCAATAGCTAACTTAGAGAATATCATATTTGTCGTGTTTTTGAAATCCTCACAGTCAGGCCACTTAGGAGGATAACCACATTTCCAGTAGAATTCATGTTGGTTCAGAATAACATGAGGCTTAAAGTCATTAATGTGCTCGTGTAAGGCTCTTGTTTCAAGCTTGGATCCCCCAATGAAAGTTAGAAATCATTTGGTATAGTAAATCCATTGGTGACTGCTGGGTTCCCGAGGAGGCCGAGGCTCTCGTAGGCGGCTCAGCGGAGACCGTAATGAACCTATCCGTAGCAGACACAAAAATATAATTAGCTATATGAAGCTACGGATTAGGGAAACGGCGAGCTCATTGCCGTGAAGCCTGCAGATGGACAGCAATCTCAGCATACCTTCCCCGAATTCCGCCTTCCACGCTCCTGTCTATTTCTCTCAGCTTCCCACCTAATTCTTGAAACCTCTTAAGCACTTCGGCGACAACCTCACATAACAGCACATGGTATTGGATTCTTGGAAGCAGACTCAATTTCGATCGCCGAAAGTGTTTTCGCCGACAAGGAAGCATAGGAGACATAGCATTAAAATTCCTACCTACATTTGGGTTAGGTTAATCAGGGAGATATCTCGCTACTTGGCCTTTAAGATAGGTTGCGTGGACTTTATAAGAAGCTTACGAAGATTAATAGGAATTAGAAGGGACTGATCCTTGGAAAAAAGCGCCGAGTACGAGCTAAAGCTCAAAATAGACGATCCGGAGGAAGTTAGGAAAAAACTGTCTTACTTAGGAGCGTCCTTTCAAGGAGCCATAATTGAAATAGACCACTATTACCAGCACCCTTGCCGGGATTTCTCGGAAACTGACGAGGCTCTCAGAGTAAGGGACCTTGGAGGAATTATCGAGCTGACATATAAGGGGCCTCGAGAAAAAGCTGAAATAAAGGCAAGAGAGGAGGTAACGGCTAGAGTAGTGAAGGAAGATCTCGAGAAACTTAAGCTAATCTTGGAAAAACTTGGATTTACTCCCTTAGCAAGAGTCGTGAAGCAAAGAGAGGTGTACCTCTATGATCCATACTTAATTACCATAGATAACGTCGAAGATCTGGGAACCTTCATGGAAATAGAATTGAGGACTAGGAGGGTAAGCAGAGAAGAAGCTGAAAACATGATCCGAGACTTTCTTGAAACTCTGGGTATTATGGGAGAGAAAGTAGAGAAAACGTATCTGGAAATGATCCTGGAAAAACGTTAACTCGAGCTCCTAAGCTTGCAAGGAAGTTCGATCGATCCTTACTTGAACTCTCCTTACATTTGAGGTAACACGTGTCTATCGAGATTTTGGGTAAAGACTAAATGCAAGGTACCTCATTAATTCTCGGTGGAAATATTGGATAAACTTAGAGTAGCTGTTATCGGAGTTGGTATTCAAGGAGAAAACCACGTAAAGGCCTATAAAACCCATCCTAGAGTTGACTTAGTAGCAGTCTGCGACATCAATGAAGAGAGAGCTAGGGCCGTCGCAGAGAAGTACGGCATTGGGTCAATATATCGTGACTACAGGGAGATGCTAGGGAAGGAGGACTTAGATCTGGTCTCCATAGCTACACCGGATCACCTACACCTCAACCCAGTTTTGGCAACTGTGGAAAGTGGCGTTAACGCACTTATAGAGAAGCCCATGGCAACAAGTTATCAAGATGCCTTAAAGATGGTTAAGGCAGCTAAAAAGAAGGGAGTAAAGGTCTACGTAAACTTCGCTAATCGCTTCAATCCCCCCTTTGCAATAACTAAGAAGAGGTTTACGGCAGGAGAGCTAGGCAAACCCCTATACGCATACCTTAGGCTAAGCGACACCATTTACGTTCCTACAAAGATGCTTTCTTGGGCGTCTAAGACGAACGTCGTATTCTTCCTTATGAGCCACACGGCTGATTTAGCCACATGGATCTTTAATTCCAATGTTAGACGTGTGCGAGCGTTCGCCCATTTTGAAGTCCTTGAGTCACTAGGCATAGAAGTCCCGGACTACGTTGTAGCTGTACTAGAATTTGAGAACGGAGGAAGAGCTGTCCTAGAGTCAAGTTGGATTCTTCCAGAAACGCTTCCGAGCGTCGTTGACTTCGTTGCTGAATTCTTAGGAACAAAGGGTGCTGTGTATATAAGCACAACCCGTCAGACCATAGAGGTTGCGAGCGTGGAATCGCACGAATATCCCAAGCCGCTGAATATAGAGGAGGTAAACAATAGGCTCATAGGGTTCGTAAAGGAGTCCATACATCACTTTGTGGACGCATTTCTTGAAAAGAGAGAGCCCATAGTTAACATGGAAGATGGTCCTAGAAACGTAAGGATCCTTGAGAGCATTGTAAAATCGTTCAAGGAGGATAGGGTCATAGAATTATCGTAGGCCTCTGAGACTCATGCCAAGTTACGTGCTGATCGCCGGAATACTATTCCTTTTAAATATATTACTCCTATTCCTCGGCCACGTTTATTCTCGAAGGAAACCACGTAGTAGAGATAGGTTTGACGTCGAGATATTACTTAGGAAAACAAAGCACATCTTCTTGAACAACGTCCTTGCCTACCTCCCCCTCATCGTACCGTACTTTGGAGCTGGTGCATCGCTCTACATCCATTTCATCGTTGGACGGGATGCAAATCTCCCCCATTTCAAGAGAATAATTAGGTCTCCGCACACCTATATGGAGAGCCTTGCTGCGGCGCTGATCGCTAGCAGTGGAATAGCTCTTCTAGAATGCTCCTGGCAACCCCTGATAGTTCAGCTCCTAGTAGCACTCGCTCTTCTAGCGCTATCTGCCTA
>QMSC01000137.1 GCA_003649515.1 Thermoprotei archaeon
CTACACAATTAGTACTTCGGAAACTTCTATCAGTTATCACTCCTATCCTTTACAGAGCTTCAAGCTAATAGTGGGGTCTTCTGTCCACTCCCTATTTCGCCTTTGATTTCACATACGCTGACAGAACAACTCCAACAAAAGAATCTCAAGTTTCCGAAGTACTAACGAAATGAAAAAGATTTATGTGTTCAGTTAATGCTTATTTTAACTAGGTGTTATGGGTGAGGAAAATTGGTTATTTGAAGGAAGTTAAGTTAGGTGGGAAGATTGGTAGGATTTATCCTGCTGATAAGGTGAAAGTTTGTGGTTATAAGGTTAAGGTTGAAGTTAAAGAGCATAAATGGAAGAGAAGTGGTAGTAATAGCTCTTGTCAATAGTGGTTATGAGACAGAGAGACCTGAGCTCTTAGTCCCTACTTCTGTTGCTAGAGACCTTGAGTTATACCCCACTTTGCCAAGTGGTGCTGAAGTTAGGGAATACATCCTTGCTGATGGTAGTAGAACTAGACTCATTAAAATCCCTAGTGTTCTCGAAGTTAGCGTTGTTACTAACGATAGAGTTGTTGGTCCTGTCAGATGTGATGTCGTCATTGCTGAGAAATCCGAAGAGCCCTTAATTGGTGATAAGTTATCTGATGCTCTACAAATTGTCGCTATTGCTATAGGTGAAGGGTTATGGTGCTTTAGAGATGAAATAGGAAAGAGAACTAGGAGAAGCGAAGAACTCTTCACTTCTCCTAATTTCTAGAAAACTGTTTTTGAAAGAGTTTCTCTGAGGTAGCTCTTCAATAATAGTACTCACTAGTCTCTAAAGAAGGTTGAACTGGTCGGTCGTATAAGAGTATAACTGTCCTATGTAATACCAATGTGATTTAAACTGCAACTACCTCTATGCCTATCACTCTATTATCGTCTTAGAAGCCCCCTACATTACTACGATACTTGAGTCGCACCACAAATTTATGGTGCAATTTGTAATGAGAGATTAAAGAGAATCTCAAAGTATAAAACTATGCGCTCTTGATTTCTTCTGTTGTATATTTCTTTATAACTTTCATTATCACTTTCACACTTTTACAAAAGTCATACAACAGAGAAATAAGAGCGTTGTAATATTCATCACAGTTATCTCCAAACATGAAGAATATCAGCAAAAAGCTACGAACAGCATGAACTGTCAACGCAAAAAGCTCTCAAACTCCTATTTCTGTTTTTATCAAATAATCAAACCAAGTTCCAATATCATATTAATCGGAAAGTCAGGAAGAGCTTAATTTCAAAGCTAGGCACATAAATATTACAGGTGATGTAATGCCCGACATTTTCGCTCACTGCCTAGTCGGCGTTGTAGCCGGGCGGTGTGTTAACGGCAATTGGAAACTCTACCTATTAGCCGTAGTGTTATCCACTCTACCCGACTTAGACGGCCTAACCCCGTTGCACAGATCACTTCTTCACTCACTGCTATTCCTTGCACCCCTCTCATTCGCCATCTTCCTCACATTAAAGCAGAGAAAATATCCTGTTAAAACTGCTTCTCTCCTAGCCTGCTTACCATTCCTCCACTGTTTAATGGATCTACTCACTGGTAGCATCCCCATCAAACTCTTCTACCCGATCTCTAACACAGGATATCAGTTCGCGCACATAGTTGACACGTTCATAGAAGCACTCTTCTCAATCAGTCCCTATGTGTACTACCTAGAAGCAACAAGAGTAGACCTAATACTACTCACAACCACACTCCTAATGGTCGCACTTAACAACGCTACCAAAAACCATAAAAACTCGACTCACCTAGCACCTGATAGGCAGTAGCATAGGCATTTGAAGTCATTTTCGGATAGAAGTATGGAGATTGAAGCTTTTCTCCAGATAAAATACAATAAATTTTTACATTTCAAAAAGAATGTTGAAATACTGTACTCGTGGTAATTGTATTTTACCAATAAAGCCTATATTACTGTGCTTCATGAGAATTATAGGAAGTTCCCTTAATTCTCTTTATAATTACTGAGCTCAACTCTACATTATTGGACTCTGTACTTTAAAATGAACTCAATTATAAAATATCGCTCTTGATTTTCTGTTGCATAGTTCTTTTAACCTCCATTATTAATTTCACGTCTTCTACACAAGTCATACAACGAAGAAAAATAACTTAGGAGTTTATGGGTGCACTAGGGTAATATTGTCAATTTAGTTTACATCATACTATTACGTGTTATAGTCCTCGATCGCTAATACTGTAGAGCGATGTAGTATAGTATGAGGCATGTAAAAAGTGATAGTAAGTGAAGTAAGGATATTATTTTATAGTTCATATAAACTAACCTTATAGTCTTACTGATTAATTCCTCATTTAAGTATATTATCGGGACTCTTCTCCTCACCCATCTTTTAGGCCAGTCCTTGAGACTATATGTTCGTACTAATATCTCCCTATATTCTACGTTCTTTATTTGCTCTTTTTTAATTTCTTTTGACAATTTTTCTCCTGCATAATAGCTTATCATTGGTATGAATATTTCTAGTAGTAACATGTATGGAATTAGCATTAAAGTATTAGTAGCGATGCATATAAATAAGTCGCTTAATATAAAGTTGAGCATTGGGAGAAATATTAAGGCAAGTAAGGTTTGTCTCTCAATTATCCCTGTTGAGAATAAACTACTATTCAAAACTCCATAATCTAAAAACTTCCTGATAATTCTCTCACGAAGAGATACATAAACCAGAAACAGAAACTCAGTTATTAACTTGACTAATACAAGAGTAAATATAATTAAGTAAAACATTATACAAGCACCTCTTTGTAATTATGCGATTAGGTATGTCATACACGCTATATATGCTATTTGTGTGATTGCGGTTCTTTGTTAAATTCGACAGAGTGATAGTCTCTTATGCTATGTAGTATCTTTCTCAACCTTTATTTAAATTCTCTCTAATCTTTGAGGCCGTCCTAGATGGAGTGGGCAGTGGGGGATGGAAATTGCAAGAATTGCAAGAGATATCCTCTAGGGTGAGGATAGTAGATGCAGGGTTGAGGAGGAAGAGAAGGAAGGTGAAGAAGGAAAGTAGGTTAAGGTATAGCCTCTCCAGAGCAACTACCCATGGTAAAGAACGTAGTGTACTTTGATGTGGTCGCCAACTCAATAGTACTAGCAGTAACTACAGGGAAGACCTTAGATTGGAGGTTTAGTGGCTTCTTCAGGGATATAGTGATAGTGGCAATAGTGCTAGTACTGGGAGTAATCATGAGATGACTTTAGAGTGCTTTACTAGACGATGTCCTTTACTTTAAGTGAGATAGCTTCTATACGTATAAAAACTATAAGACATTGAGTATCTATCTGTAAGAGGTCTAAGACATGTTCCTAGCTGAGAAGGATGGCAAAATTGTATTTCGGTCGGCAGACCTTAAGCAACTCTATAACTCTGTCAAAGATAATATCCATAATTATTTATACGACTATGAGGGCAGAATCGAACATAAAAGAGCTATCTGCTATGTCAACCTAATTGACAATCTCGTGAGCCACTTCTTCGCGTCCTACGGTTTAACCCCTCACACTCTTCCAGAGGAGTGCCTGTTTAGAGTTAAGAGGTACGAGTTAGTGCACAAACTTCTACCCCTCTCTTCCGAAATTCAGTTATCGATAACTGCTCTTAGACTTGGTGATTTAAACGAACTGGTGAGTACTCTGAAGGATATAAAGCTGTATCTAACCTCAGGGAGGAGAAGCAGGATCATTACTAAGCTAAATAGACTAGGGTTTTTCCAAGAGGACCTCGCTACCATGGTAAGAAGAATAATCCCGAATTTAGATCTGGTCTTTGAGACGTTAATTGAAGGCTTGAAGGCTCATTATAACGATTTTTATTCAGAATACTGGCGTAGTGTAGAGAATAGGCTCATTGATATAGCTAGAAGACAGGAGAGAGTTCTAAACGCCTCTAAAGTGATAGAAACAGTAGAGGCACTATCTGGCATAAAACTTCCCGAAACTATATTTCTCCAACCCATAGACACGTATAGGTATGGTGGTAGAATATACTCTGTAACCTTAGAGGATGAAGGAACTATCATAGTGACCATTACAAGTAGCAATGCCTCCACACTGACATGTATAATCGAGGTTGCTCATGAGCTATCTCACATCCCCATTAATCCTATAAAAGATAGCCGAGCTTTC
>QMSC01000138.1 GCA_003649515.1 Thermoprotei archaeon
GTGGCCCATCTGCCTCTCCAAGGGCTCTTATCGTAGTACTCCTGCGTCCTGAACCATTCAACGACAGCCTCGCCCATCAGTAGTCTGCCTAGCCTACCTTCCTCTACGAGGCGTTTAATTTTCCTAAGCTTCTCATCGAATCTACTTTGGAGAATTACGCCCAATTTCACGCCTGCCCTACGGGCCCTGTTGATCATCTCATCTGCTTCAACGAGGTTTATGGCCATGGGCTTATCAACAAGCACGTGTAGGCCCGCATCTATAGCGTCTACAGCTATTGGAAAGTGTAGGTAATGGGGTGTGGATATTGCCACGGCATCGAGCTCGGCTTTTCTGAACATTTCTAAGTGATCTGTATAGTAGTTCGGTATACCCCATTTCTGCGCAAAACTCTTAGTCTTTTCAGGCCTCTTGCCACAAATGGCAGTTACTTTTAAGACCCCTTCTTCCTCAAGCATTTTAGCAGCCTTTACTACGAACTCTCCCCCGACACCAGTACCCACAACACCCAACTTGAAAACAGACATAGTGTGCACCAGCAGTAATAATTAACCCTAGTAGACTTAAAGCTATTATGTCTTCTCCAAGCCACTCCTACCCCGGTACTCTTTTAGCGACGCATTGATCCAGCATCAGATCTTAGATATAGAATTCAACCAACTGTTTACGAGACTTGCCTTAAAAGCTACGATGTGAAGGTAAAAGTAAAATAGAAAATGTAAGCTAGAGTTTAGGTGGTAAATTGATCATAGATATCCACGTTCACTTAGGTTCTATCAGATCCTTCTATAGCCTCATTAGGGGCTGGGTAACGGTGTACATTGAAGATCTTTTAGGATATATGGACGAGGTAGGCGTTCAAAAAGCCGTGGTCCTGTCAGTGCCTAGGAAGGATGATCCCGATTCAAGAGTTGTTTCAAACGAGGAGTTGCTCAGAACCGTGCAGGAATACGAGGATAGGCTGATACCGTTCTGCGTTCTAGACCCCCGTGAAAACAACCTAGGTGATAGGTTGAGTAGGCTCGTTAAGCTCGGGTGTAGGGGAATAGGCGAGTTCAAAGTAAGGCTTCCAGCAGATGATGATAGCGTTGTAAAGTTCTTAAAGATGGTCTCAGACTACGGTCTTCCCGTACTATTTCACATGGAGGAAGGGGAGTATTTCTACGACGTGTTCAGACTTAGAAAAGTTCTCGAGAAATTCCCGGACATGGCTTTCATAGGCCATGGTCCCGGCTGGTGGAGGCACATCTCGAAACAGCCGCCCTCTAAGGAATCATATCCCAAGGGCCCCATAACTGAGGAGGGAATGATCCAAAAGCTCTTGAGGGAGTACGAAAATATCTACGCTGACATCTCAGCATACTCGGGGCTGAACGCGCTTGCTAGGGACCCAGAATATTCTAAAAAGTTCTTAAGCGAGTTTCAAGATAGAGTGCTCTTCGGGACGGACTTCCCCTGTCTATCCATAACCGGTAGTCAGTTCGGAGTGAATAGGGAACATTTGAACTTCCTCCACAAGTTAGGTATATCGTCAGAAATACTGGAAAGGATACTGCACCTAAACGCTGAGAAAATATTGTTCAGAAAGTAAGGGCATCAGCCGGGTAGGTTGCTATCATCGTATCTATGCCGGAAGTACTCATCATTCACACTGAGACGTGTAAGAATAATGTTTTTATATTTTCCTATAACGTGCATCCTAAAACTAAAATAGACCTTCCCAGCACTTAGCGTGAGCTGAGGTGAGTTATTGGGTAGGATTAGAGTAGTTATCTACGGCGTGGGAGCCATAGGAAGAATGGTCGCTCGAACCATATGCGAGAAAAGAGAGGAATTTGAGATCGTAGGGGCCATCGACCTAGATGAGAGAAAAGTGGGTAGGGATTTGGGCGTCCTTGCAGATCTGGGTAGAGAAATAGGAGTGAAAGTGTCAGCGGAGCCGGATAGAGTTCTCAAGGAAACTACTCCAGACATCGCAATCATAATGACAACTTCCTTTCTCAATAAAGTCTTCCCACAAATCATGACATGTGTTAAATTCGGCGTAAATGTGATATCCACTTGTGAGGAACTGGCCTATCCTTACATAGTCAACAAAGAGCTTTCGAGAAAAATGGATGAAGCAGCAAAAGCTAAGGGTGTTAGAATTCTAGGAACAGGAATTAACCCAGGCTTCTTGATGGACGTACTACCCCTATTCCTTACGACCCTCTGCATCGACGTAAATGCCATAGAAGTAACCAGGGTTATTGATGCCTCTAAGCGGCGTGAGCCGTTCCAGCGTAAGATAGGGGTAGGGTTAAGTGTAGACGACTTCCGCAGATCCATCGAGCAAGGTAAGATTACGGGCCATGTGGGCTTGGTTCAGTCAATAGCTCTAATAGCCGATGCGCTTCAATGGTCTCTAGATAAAATTGAGGTGAAAAAGCCAGCTCCAGTAGTAGCGCCATCAAGGATAGATAGAGGCTATATTCCCGTCCCTGCGGGATTTGTAGCAGGCCTTGAGCAGAAAGCGTGTGGAATAGTTGGAGGAGAAACGAAAATAAGCCTAACATTCCGAGCATCGCTTATCGAGGATGAAGACTACGATCGCATAAGGATTGATGGCACGCCTCCCATAAATTTGGAGATAAAGCCCTGCGTTCATGGCGACCAGGGAACTGTCGGCGTGATCATTAACCTTATTCCAACTGTACTTTCTTCAAAACCTGGCCTCCTAACGATGATAGATCTTCTACGTTTACATCATTGTAAAGCCTAACACTTTTCAATAGTTTCTTTAATAAATTTAAGAGATATCGCAAAAATATGTACTATTTTAAGAGAAATGATTAGAAAAAGTTATATTGATATACATGGTAGAATAAACAGGTGCATCCGTGTCTATAGAGGTAGCAAAGAAGGTTAGATTTTTTCTAGAAAGAAAGGGATTCAACGTTTCGTCCCCTGGGTTCTTAAAGGGAGGCAGCGGCGTAGAGCACAACTTCGATATAGTGGCCGTAAAGAGGAACAGAATGCTGTGCATTGACATCCAGAAGAACGATCCATATATAGATTGCTTGAGCGCATATCTGAAGGCCGTAGACATATCCGAGAAGAAGGTGATCTTCGTCTGCAGGAAGGAGGTTCAGAACCTAATACCCAGAGACATCCTAGACCACCTAGATTTAATACTCTACTCCGATACGGAAAACCTTCTTGAGAAGTTAAATGAAAAAATTCAATAACCGTTTTATTATAGTAGCTTTACCACAACAGTTATCGTTATCGAGTTTTAGGGCTTAGAGAATACTACTTTTAAAAGCAAGTTTCCTGTAAAAATGAAGTGAAGTGAGCTTCCATGAAGATCTACCCACTGTCCGTGAAGGCCGTAGAACCTGAAGAATTCCGTATGTTTTTAAATCGAGCACTTGAACGAGATTTCATAACAAAGCACATGTTTAAAAGAACACTCATCGACGACCCAAACCTGACTGATGACTTGATCTTAATGGCGTATGAAGGCAACACACTCATTGGAGCATTGATAGGAGTGTATAGGTCGAAGGCTCCTCCAGAATACGTTGAGAAGCAGAAAAATGTAGCGTGGATCAAGGCCCTCGGCATACATCCTAAGTACAGGTCAGACAAAGTGTTCGAAAAGCTGCTTGAGGAATTCATCGATCAGGCGAAGAGTGATGGAAAGGACACTATAAGGTTCTCCGATTTCGCTAGCTGGCACTTCTTCCCGGGGCTTGATATACGCTATGAGTACTATCTTCAAAAGTTCCTTAAGCAGGGTTTCACAAAGTCAGCTGATGTTGTAGACTATGAGGTAGACCTATTGTTCCTATACCTTCCTCGAACGGCAGAGAAGAGGGAAGAGAAGCTGCGTGAAGAGGGCGTGGTCTTCAGAGAACTGAACGCTTACGAAAAGGAGAGGATTGCTGCATGGGCCGCGGAGAAGTTTTCGCCGTGCTGGGGCATAGAGGCCTCAATGGCTCTCGAGGAACCTGAGGGGGGCGTATGGGTAGCGGAGAAAGATGGGAAGATTTTGGGGTTCTCAGTATATGGAGCAACTGAGCCCAATTGGTTCGGGCCCATAGGCGTAGATTCTGCCGTTCGAGGAAGGGGCATTGGAACGGTGCTCTTGTACAAGAGCTTGGAATCACTGCGAGTAAGGGGATACAGGTATATCGTAATTCCGTGGACGGGACA
>QMSC01000139.1 GCA_003649515.1 Thermoprotei archaeon
AATGGATACTCTCGAACTTCAGGCTTTGCTCTTGAAAGAGCTCTAACAAGCGACGATTTACCCACGTTAGGTGGTCCGGCTATGACGACAGTAGGCTTAAAGGGGTCTATATTTTGAAGCTTTACGAGCTTCGTCTGTTTTTCCCGTATACTCTTTAAGGTTTCCTCAATACTCCTCATGACTGAAAAGTACCTGCCTACGAAAGACCTATTGATCCTCCTAACCTCTGCGGGAGACGAAGCCTTTCTCAGCTTAGATAACTCTTCCTTACCAATGCTTTCCACGATCCTCGCGGCAGTAAACACGTGAGCCAACTGCTTCCTAAACTCATCTACATCAACTATAAGTTGAGCCCACTCCCTATAGAAGGGATGAAGCTCCTCTATTCGAGGAACGCTGAAACATATCCTCCTTAACCTCTTCGATGTACATTCCGTGATAGTCTTTATCCTCTCCATAGTCCTCCTTTTTAGGGTATCGAGAAGAGGACCCTTCATCCTCTTAATGCTTTTAGCCTTAGCCCTTCTAAACGCTACCTCTACTATATCCTTCAGGGATTCCGGCGCTAGCACCATGTCTTTGAAGGGCTGCTCTCCCAAAACAACTCTCCCAGCACTAGCCTAAACACTCGCGGATCTTTTAAAATAATTTATGGTGTAGCACGATCTAGGAAAAGTTTATACTAGTTGTCCGTGCTACTTAGAGGAGAGGAGGAGACAACATGTCAGAGTACTTTACACCAGGAGCGACTGTAGTAGGCTTAGTATTCAAAACAGGAGTTATCTTAGCAGCCGAGAAAAGGGTAACTTACGGCTTTACCCTCGTTAGCCGTTCAGGCAAAAAAGTCTTTAAAATAACTGATAGGCTGGGAATAGCTGCCGCTGGTTTGATCTCAGACATGCAGGCAGTAGCTAAAGTAGTCGCAGCGGAAGTGAACCTATACGAGCTTGAGAACAACAGGAAGATATCCGTGAAGAGTGCAGCAAAGCTACTTTCACATGTGCTTTTCAGCAGTAGACTAATGCCCTACTTCACAGAAATGCTGATCGGGGGAATAGATAACACAGGTCCTCACCTGTACGTCTTAGATCCCCTCGGATCCCTAATAGAAGATAAGTACGCAACACTGGGTACGGGCACCAAGATAGCCATAGGAATACTTGAGGCGGAGTACAGGGATGAAATGAATAGAGAAAAGGCGGAGAGTTTAGCGCTGAAGTCCATAAAGACCGCTATAGGTAGAGATGCCGTGAGCGGCGATGGTATAGACATACTGGTAATAGATGAAAATGGAGCTGAGGAAAAGTTTATACCTGTTCGCAGTTAATGGGATGCTGAAGAGATGGTCATTAAGAAAACTCAGCAAGCATTATATCAGACTTATAGAAAGCTCGATATCCTAAGGTTAGTTTACCGTAGGCTCGGATACCATTTTGCCGGTGTGCAGGCGGTCGTAAAACCCTGTCATTGGCTCAAGAAATCCCTCCTAACGCGGGGGAAAAGCTTCTGCTATAAGCAACTATGGTACGGAATACCCTCACATAGATGCCTTCAAATGTCCCCAGTTATAGTGTGTAATTTTCAATGCCTCTACTGTTGGCGTGCACACGAATCAGATCTACATCTTACCCCCATAGATCCCAAGATGTACGAAAAAATACCCTACGATCCGCCAAAGAGGATCGTTGATGAAACTCTCAGAGCATGGAGGAGCATACTTGCTGGCTTTAAGGGCAACCCCAAAGTAGACCCTAAAATGTTCGAAGAAGCCCTAAATCCCATACATGTCACCTTAAGCTTAACGGGAGAGCCCACCTTATACCCATGGGTGGGTGAGGTAATAGATCAGTACTTTAAGCAGGGATTCAAGAGTGTCTTCCTAGTAACTAACGGCTCCATGCCGCAAGTACTTCGAGAGCTAAAACGCGAGCCATCGCAACTATACGTCACAGTACCCGCACCTGACAAGCATACCTTTAGGATCATAACACGTCCATTAATTCCCGACGCATGGGAAAGGCTTGTGGAAACTCTAAGAGAGTTAGAGAACATTAGACCGCCCACAGTTATCAGGTTGACGCTAGTAAAAGGATTAAGCTTGAAGAACCCTGAGAAGTACGCGGAGTTGATAAGCCTCGCCAGACCGACGTATGTTGAAGTGAAGGCCGCGATGAGCGTAGGGTACTTCCGAAGACGCTTAAATAAGGACAATATGCCAAAACACGCTGAAATTAAACAATTCGCTGAGAAGCTCTCCGATCATTTAAGAAAAGATGGATACAAAATAATTGGCGAATTCTTACCCTCACGTGTGGTTTTGCTATCAACTCTCGAGCAGCCTATGAAAATAATAGGAGAGAAAGGATAGGATTATCCCTTTTCAGGATAGAGTATTTCGAAAACGAGTACCCAACCGTTAGGCTTTGAAATGTAGACCAGCCTAAAGTGCTTCGGTTGAGGTATGGAAACTACTGGACCCTCGTATATGGGCCATCTCTCTCCGAACCATGGAATGGGCGGTCGCTCGAAAATATAGTGCATTCTCTGCCTCGTTTTGATGAAAAGTAGGTGATATAGGGTTGCATTTCGAGCCTCTGGGGTATTAGCTGGCACAATTATGTGAAAAGTCTGCCGATAAACGATTTTTCCGTAAGTAATGTACTTTTTAGGATCAAGTCCCGCTATTCTCGCCATCCAGTAGCTTTTACCGAAATCTCCTAGTCCCTGAGGCTGAGGATAGTGAAGGGAAATACCTAACTGACCTAAAGTAGCGCCTTGAAACGGGTCAAACACTACTACGTGAGTAACGCCCAACTTCTTAAAGATCTTTATGGCTTCTTCCTCGCTTGACAAGAAAGCCTTCGCAACCAACTTTATCTGAGTGGCATTCAATGTAGCGTTGTCGCATATAGACGACCTATTGGTGTTAATGGCTATCCAGTAACCGTAATCCCACCAGGACACCACTACAGCGTTTTTAGGAAGGTTCTCTTTCATCCACTCTAGTGCCGAGAGCCAGTCCGAGTACCTATACACTTCCTCAGGAGAATAATGTATGTAGAAGCTCTCACCAAAGGGAATGCTTGACGTGACAATTAGCGAAGGAGTATGGGCTTGAGCGAGAGCTGACGAAAGACAGTACACTCCGAAGGAGGCTATAAAGAGTATTACCAACATGCATACTGCAGAATATTCCTTAATTTTCGCCTCCAATTCCCTCCGTCTCCACGTAACTCCTCCTTTCCTTATACCTTCAACTAGTCCCTCCACAATTTCGGCGAAAGCATAACCAGCTGCTATAGATAGAGCTGGACATAGTAGAAGCGTTAACCTAGCAAATGATGAAGCTGCATAAAGGGCCGTTATGTAGAAGAGAGCGGAGAATATTCCCTGAGCGGAGAACTTTTTTAACATTAAGTATAATCCCAGGATAGAAAATAGTAGCCAGACTCTGTAGTCCTCGTAGATCATGGCCCATGTCGGAAACCTGTGTTCTGCAACGGATTCTATAAGAGGAGACCTACGCTGCGGAAATATGACACTCAAAATCCTCGAAGAGACGGAGGCTATGATGCCAAAGCGCCAGAGAACGAGACCCACGACCAGCAATGCCACTACAAGGATTATTCTAGTTCTAGGGGAGGATAGTATCCCCCTAATTCTTTTAATGCCTAGATACATCACGATCGAGGCTATCAAAGCTGTTAGAGGAACCAAGCCCGCAAAGGACGTGAACACCACTCTAACTCCATAACGAGGTATCATTGCAATGAAAATGGAGGATAATGCCATAAGCGTAGCAAAGGACACTAGGTCGCTATGAGTGGCCTTGCCAAGAGCGATTAATGCTAATATTGAAAGACCAATCAGGTTCCAGGGATATAGATAACCTCCCCATGCAAGTGCAACGAAGCCTAGACAGGCGGCTGAGATAACCGAGTAAATCACTTTGCTCTTTAACTCCAGGCTTCTAAGGGAGCGGAGGTAGAAGTAAAAGGAGAAGAGCATGAGTGGTATCGCAACGCTCTCATGCTTACCTCCCATCATAGTTCGCGAGAGATAAGCTGAGCTCATTGACATCAAAAATGCAGCGATCAGACCTGTGAACTCATTTTTAAGCTCTTTAGCCAACAGGAAAACGGCTATTATTGCAAGAGGGGCCCAGAAGACCGGCACGAA
>QMSC01000140.1 GCA_003649515.1 Thermoprotei archaeon
ATAAGCCTCAATGATCTCCCTGCAGAGATAGGCTATTCCTTCCATTATACTCCTAGCTATATGAGCTCGACCGTGTCCCAAGGTGAGCCCTATAAAGGCTCCCCGCAATCGCGGGCTCCATCGTGGAGCTTTAGAGCCCATGAAAAAGGGTAGGAGTAGGAGGCCCTCCGAGCCTGGAGGGACTCTGGATGCTATTTCATTTATCACATCGTAGGGGTTTATTCCCCTCTTTTTAGCTTCCTCTACCTCGGGTATAGCGATATTATCCCTAAACCACCTTAGAATGGCTCCAGTAGGGGAAGTTCCTCCCTCCAAAAGCCACTTTCCCTGCAGGACATGTCCTGAACAAAGGAATCTCCCCTTCAAGTCGAGACGCGGCTCATCGACGCTCATCATGACGTTGGTTGCAGTTCCTGTGGATTCTCCTGCAACGCCCTTTTCGACTATGCCTCCTCCGAGTGCTTCGCAGGGCCTATCTCCCCCACCATTGACCACGGGTATCGGTTTCTCTAACTCTAATTTTCTCGCAACTTCGTCTTTGACGTATCCCACTATTTCTGTTGAGGGTAAGACTTCAGGCATCTTCTCAATTGAGAGTCCCAGAGCCTCAGCAATACCTTCATCCCACTCAAGTTTCCTAATATCGAAAAGCATGGTACGTGATGCGAGGGAGGGGTCAGAGCACTGTTTTCCCGTTAAAACATATACTAAGAACTCCTTTGGCTGCAGGAACACTTCGGCTCTCTCGTAAACTCTCGGGACGTTCTTCTTTAACCACAGTAATTTCGACGCAGTAAACGTTGGGGATGGTCTAAGTCCAGTTTTCTCATAAACCGCCTTTGAACCCAGTTTTCTTGCTATCTCCTCGCTTTCTGGTAGGCTTCTCTGATCCATCCATATGATGCAGCGGGCCAGTACGTCTCCTTCTTTCGAGATGGGAACGACTCCTTCGCGTTGACTCGTAATGCACATTCCTAGTATTTCTAGCCTTCTGCGCCTTACGGATCGAATGACCTCAAGCGCTGAGAGGAAGAAGGCTTTAACCCAGTCTCGGGGATCTTGCTCAGCCCAGTCATGTCTCGGATAATGGGTTGGATACTCCTCACCGTGCTCGAAGACCTTCTCTCCCTCAATGGTATACGCGACGACTTTCACGTTAGTGGTTCCAAGATCGACTCCGAGTAAAACTTTCATCGTAGCACTGCCCCTCTACTGTTGTTGAAGTCCCTGTTAATTATATAAACTTAATAAGTAAACATTTCCTTTATGCCTCTGAGGTGTTTCTATTGGATAACGGCAGGTTTTTCCACATAGATTGGGCACCGAGGCTCAAGAAGGTAGTTTCTCCTGAAAATTCCCCGTTAGAATACCTGACAGTCTTTTCACTCAAGCTATCTAAAGGAGAGCTGTTCGAGCGAGAGTTCACAGATGAGGAGGCAGGGTTTTACGTCATTGAAGGAACATGTGAAGTTGAATCTCCTCAAGGGAACGTCATATTAAAGCCCCACGACACCGTATTCGTTGGCGGGACTAAGCTGAGAATTAGAGCTTTAGACGATCTCAAAGCTATAATTTCTACGGCGCCAAGTCCCGTGAAAGACGTATTAGAGATAGTCAAGATAGATGACGCTGTGAAGGATCCTAAACTCTTCAGAACTGCGGGTGGCGAAAACTTCACGCGCGATGTGGTGACGATGATCGGGGATAACATAGAGGGGGCGAGGCTGTTAGCGGGATACACCTGGGTCAGGAAGGGTAATTGGTCGAGTTGGCCGCCGCATGAGCATGGAGACCTCATGGAAGAAGTTTACATATTCTATTACTTGCCCCCACCCGGCTATGGAATACAGCTAGTATACGAATCTCTTGAGGACCTTAAAATGTTCCTAGTGAGGCAAGATGACCTAGTGGTCATTGACCGAGGATACCATCCTAACGTCGCTGCACCGGGCTTTGAGATGAAGTACCTCTGGGTGATATCTGCAAGAAGGGCCTTTAAGGATAGGATATACGGGGCTTGGAAAGTCCACCCTGATTTCAAGAGTTAGAATACTTAATAAAGTTCGGTAGAGTAAATATTTCGAAAAGAGGTGTGCAGAGTGGTTTTCACGTCCTCCGTAAAGTATAAGGGGTTAGAACTAAGCGTGAAGTTTCCGTGGAAAGTAGGAATAGTGCTTTTTATGGCCTTCCCTGAAACCCTCAAGGGGGAGAAAGTCCTTGAATCAGTAGAGGAAATCGTGAGTGACGACTACTTTGACGTCCTCGAAGTACCGGCTTATGAAGGAGAGGTTTTAAGGAAAATAGTCAAAGTAGCAGAGGAGCGCGATGTCGACGTATACTTAGCCCTTCAGCCAGAGGTCCTAGTCTACAAGGCTAACATTAACTCTCTCGACGAGGATGAGAGGAAGAGGGCTGTTGAAAGGATTAAGGAGAAGTTAAACATAGCGGCGAATGCGGGCATAAAGAACTCTGCGATATGTTCAGGTCCTACGGTATCTCCAGCTGATAGTATGAAGGCTAAGGAAAGCCTTGTGAAGTCGTTTGTGGAAATGTTAAGTGAAGCTGAGAAGCTTGGTATGAGCTTGCTGCTTGAGACGTTTGACGTCGAATACGACAAGCGCTTATTGATAGGGCCTCTAAGGGAGGGAGCGGAGGTCATAAGGAGGCTTAGAGAGGAGCATGGATTCAAGAACACAGGCTTGCTATGGGACTTAAGTCATGCTCCTCTCCTTAACGAAAAGCCTGAGGACTTAAAGGAATTTGCAGACGTGCTTTCCCACATACATATAGGATGCGCTAAGTCGACCGATGAGGGACTTAAGGACTGGCATCCAGGATTCTACACTCCAGGGGCTATAAACACCGTAGAGGATGTCGCAAAGCTCATTGAGGTGCTTTATGAGATCGGCTATAAGGGAGCGATATCGTTCGAAATTAAGCCTGAAGCTCAGCAAACGAGCTTAGAGGTTATAAATGCGTCGAAAGGCGTATTAATGCAAGCGTTTAATATATTCCTTCGAAGAAGAATTTTAGGTGAATGATATGGGAAAGCCCAAAGTCTACATAACGAGACAGTTGCCGCAGAAAGCGATTGACATGATAAAGGAGTACTACGATATCGTTGGAATCTGGGAGGAATACTATCCACCGCCTTATGAAGTTCTCCTAGAAAAGGTAAAGGATATTGACGCGTTAGTGTCCCTCCTGACGGATAAGATCGACAAGAATTTGATCGACAATGCTCCTCGCCTCCGGATAATAGCTCAGTATGCCGTAGGGTATGACAACATTGACGTCGAGTACGCGACCCAGAAAGGCATCTATGTTACGAACACTCCGGGCGTGTTAACGGAGGCAGTAGCTGACCTGACGTGGGCTTTAATACTATCAGTTGCGAGGAGGATCGTCGAGGCTGATCAATTCGTAAAGGGAGGCGAGTGGTGGAGGACTAAGACTGGCTGGCATCCCATGATGATGCTAGGCATGGAGGTTAACGGAAAGACTTTAGGAATACTGGGCATGGGACGCATAGGACGAGCTGTAGCTCGAAGAGCAAAGGGATTCAACATGCGCATAATTTACTATGACAAGTACCGTTTGTCTGAAGACCTTGAAAAGGAGCTGGGCGCAGAGTTCGTTGACTTTGAAACTTTGCTAAAGGAAAGCGATATCTTGAGCATACACGTACCGCTCACAAAGGAGACATACCACCTAATAGGTGAAAATGAGCTCAAGAAGATGAAGAAAGGAGCTATTCTGATTAATACTGCTAGAGGAGCGGTAATTGATACTAGAGCTCTGATAAAGGCGTTAGAGGAAGGTTGGATAGCTGGAGCTGGACTAGACGTCTTCGAGCAAGAACCTCTCCCACCCGATAGCCCACTGACGAAGTTTAAGAACGTCGTTCTATTACCTCACATTGGAAGCGCCACAACGGAGACGAGAACTCGTATGGGTGAACTGGTAGCAGAGAACCTTATCGCTTTCCTAAAGGGAGAAACTCCACCGACGCTGGTAAACAAAGAGGTCTTAAAGATAAGAAAACCAGGCTTTGATTAACCTGGTTTCATTCAATTATAAGGAGCAAGTAGACGCTATTTAATTTTTCTTTCCCATAGGCTTTTAGTTCAGGGAATATTTCTCCGCACACAAGTCTTCTAAGTGGGAGTTCGGGAAGAG
>QMSC01000141.1 GCA_003649515.1 Thermoprotei archaeon
TCAAGCTTCAGCACTACATACTCTACCTTATCCAGCTCTATACTTAGGTTCATACACCCAGATACATTGAGGACTAACTTCTTTTCTATCGGTCTAGATCTATTGGACTCGAATAAGATCACACCATCGAGTAGTACTCTCCTGATAAACCAATCCTCCCTAAGGCTAGAGGGACACTTGATACTCACAGTAACATTACTACCCTCGGGAGCCCTATAGAGTCCATCAACAAGCTCAGCGCCCTCAACCTCTACGGTAGCATTACCCACTACTGTTATGTTCAAATACGCCCATCTGTGGAACTTCACCTCCAATACCCTATTGCTCCACATCCCTACGCTCAACCTATCCACAGCACCCAGATCCTCACCATCAAGTCTTACAGATTCTATGAACCAGCCCTCAGCAGGCTCTATACTTACCTCTATAGTCCTACCCCTCAACACCCTAGTACTACTAACATCCACAGAACCCTCACCATCCACTATAACTTCCAGTTCGAACTCGGGAATCCTTGCGAACACTACATGAATAGTAGTATTAGCCAGTAGGGTGAAGTTGAAAGAGTACATAGTAGTGTTGATTGGTGGTTCAATTACCCTGGTATCGGCCCCCCTTAATTCAACCCTTTTAATCTCCCAGTATGGCTTAGCCCTGAGTACAACACTGACCTCAGTCCCATTCTCAGCCTTGAACAGGTAGGGCTTCACGGACTTCACATTCCGCAGGAGAACATCCCCCAACCCCTCCTTCTCAATCCTAATGTAGTGGTGTACTGGTCTACCCATTAGTGGAAATATAGCGTACTTAGAGAAGAAGAGGTAGTAGACCACCATCACAGTGATACAGACTACAGTAGCGATAGCAATAATCCTCCTAGCAGTCCTATCGTACATACTATTACTTATATTATCTCACCTATCTATATAGATTAAACCGTATAATTAATTTTTCACTATTGAATATATAGTCTCTACTATAATCTTAACCTTTACTAGGCTTTTCAAAATAAGGATATAAAGGTGTGTATTTATTCAAATAAGTGATGCTTTTAGGCAATTCAAAGAGTAAAATCAGCTATTATCTTGAAGAAATGGTTCAAAAACTGAGAGAACAAACTCTTAAGATAAGAACCTAGAGAATGCATTTAGGGGCGATCGAGGGCTACCTAGGAAATCCTTTGCATAATTCCTCAATAAGCGATCAGGGATCGGTGCTAGATATGAGTGGTGGTGTTCGTATCTCCCAGCTAAACTCGGTTTTTGCTGAGTGCAACTAACCAAAACTTAACTATACTCTTTATCTCAGAAGAACCTCACGATGTAGCAGACTGGACGATCAACCAATCTGAAGTGAAGAGTATCCTTAGTAAAAACGCTAACCTCCTCACCCGCTTTAAAAAGCGGGGCTTTTGGTTGTAAGTCATTTAAGGTCAGCAATATAGGCTAGGTGAGAATGTTGAGTGTTGTTTGTATACTTTCCTTACTGCTCCTCTTATTTTCCTGTCGTTTTACCTTCCTCCTTTTTGTGATAGCACATCAATTGTGCCAACGCTATGGAGCTGTTTAAGAATAAACGCATGTCATGCTTAGATTTAACGCATATCAAGTGGTAACGCCTGAAGAGTTAATCTTAGAATTAAGATTAACTCTCTCTAATCGAGCTCTCTCACTCTCTGGTATTCTTTCTTTTCTTGTAAACGGAGGATTCATTATGATTACGTTAAATCCTTGACATGGTAGTTTTAATTGCCGAGAATCTGAACAATATATTTTACCCCAGGCTAGGAGTGGATAACTACACTGTTAGAACCGTCACCTATGAGCTGTATGCTCATGATGAGCTTAAGAAATTTAAAGACCCTGAAATAAACTACCACAAGCCATACCATACGGCGCCCGATAGGCATAGAATAGAGCTTGTCGTTAAGGAAAGGGAATGTTAGCGCACTACAGAGCTCATGGAGGAGTATGAGGCATGGAAGAGAAAGACGTCTCTTTGGAAGATCTATAAAGAAAAAGATGCTATAGCGTTTGTTAGATGATGTCAGCGTGTGCTTTTCGATATAGCTTCTCTAATATAATGTAACCGATTGAGAATAGGTTCAAAATAACCTTTCCATAGACCTACTGTCAGAATAATGATTTGCAAAGTGATAATCGTTTGAAGTAAAAGTGCAGGAGTAGTCATTCTTAACTCTTCAGGGATACTTGGCCAAAGTATATTTAGCCATACAGCCAGAATACCAGCAGTAAAACCTATCATGACCATGCTTGATACTTGTGTAAGCAGTCTGAGTTCAGCATCATGAAGTAGCTTCAAAGCCTCTGTACTCCATTTCTTTAATATTTGAGGAACAATAATTATATTCTCTACTTTGTAAAATACCCAAATACCAATAATAACTGAAAGGACAAATATCCAGAGTAAATTTTGAGGAAGAAGTATACCCTTTATCAAAACAAAAAGGGGGATAGAACCTATTAAAACAATGACCATAGCTTTAAATCCTAGAGAGCCTGAGATTGTGGTTCTTTCAACTTTAATATCTCTCTTCTGGAGATTTCTAAAATCTCTAGCCATTAACTTATAGAATAGAAGGCAATATAAGAGAAGATAGCATAACCAGGCGTAGTACTGTTGCCATTCAAGTGTATGAGGAGATGTTATACCCCATATCTCCTTTGAAAAATTTACGCCAATCCAATGTACAGTTAACAGTAGAAAGTAACTAGTTCCCATATATAAAGAAAGGGATAGCGCTGATTTATCAATGGATCTTATCTGTACTATCCTCCTTAATAATGCTCGTAGATTCACTTTTCCTCACTTCCTATAATAATGCGCTAGACTTTTAAAGATAACGTGTTAGTTTGTTGCTAAATTGATGTTTTTATGTTAATTCTTATACTGGCTTATTGTTATCTTTATCTAGCCTATCTTCAACTATACGCATAGAGATATCAACTTCCAGAAAGCCCTTCTGGTACCAGCTATGTATTCTAGCCCCTCGGCTGAACTAGCATTGTATTCCCTCATAGCTCCCTCAAGACACCTCCTATATCTCTCACTAGAATCCACTAGCACACCACCTAAATCAAAAACTACGGCCTTGGGCTTTAACGTCTCTCTAAGGTCTTTCAGGGCCTTGGTAATTTCCTCTTTGACTGCCAACTCAGTGTTCACCTAGCATGTTCTAGTAGTTTCTTACCTAGGTTTATGAACCTTATGTCTAGCTCCCTAGCTAGTTTCCTGTCAAGATCCACAGATTCCAGGTACCTTATCCAAAGTATCTCAGCACTACGCCTACGATGAACGTATCAAATACTAAATGTAGCGGGATGAGCTTTATAATAAGTCTGAGAATTCCTACAAAGGAACTTAGAATAAATCTAAGAGATATGGAAAAGTTGGACATGACTATAGGAGAATTCGTTTGAGAAGTTGGGGTATTATTGAACATAGGAGACGGTAGCGTTCTCGATGAGATGAGAAAACTAGGAACAAGTAGACGAGCTAGAGGGTACTGAGGGGTTCAAGAGTACTAGCCATCGAATAATCGAGAAAAGGTATCTTATTAAAACTTAGAACCGCGAATGAACTTCCGAAGTTTATGGGGATAATCCTTGGATCGAGATTTTATCTAAAGGAGGAGGAAAGTAATCATTAACTCCTCATACTATGGTAATTTATGAGTTTCATTTTACAGCCTCTAGAGTCCAAAGAATTAATTAGGATTTTTGACATTATTGTGAAGATGTTATGGATCTTGTGAAAGAAGTGTATAGTAAAGACTGCAGGATTGCTAGGATTGAGGGTATTCTAGAACAGGTAGACAAGAGGATAACAGAGTTTAGAAAGGATTTTAATACTAGACTATTAGCTTAGACAGAATTTCAATGCACTGCTAGGAGTAATCTAGTGTGGAGTGCATCTAGCTAGATATTTAAAAGTTATTAGAAGAGATCTGTCTCACTTTCTTACTATACTCGGCTATTAGTATGATCTTCTCTATGAGCTTCACTCCCTTCCTGGTCAGGACTATAAAATCCCCCTTATTCCTAACGAATCCCCTAGAGAGTAGGTACTCTCGAAATTCCCTTGGGATGTCTTGATACCTAGTGGTCTCTTTTCTCATGTTGAATAGAA
>QMSC01000142.1 GCA_003649515.1 Thermoprotei archaeon
CTGTGCAAGTTCGTTCAAATACACCCAGGACATGTGGCGGGCTTCTATTCCCTAGCAACGGGCATAGTTAAACGAGTCACCGACCTGCAAAAAGATGGAGAAAGAATCTCAAACCTAGTACGAGTATTCAATGTACTCTGCGGGCGGGGAGGGGACTACGATAAGCTACCTGAAAGGTTTCTAAAACAGCCCTTAGAGGAGGGAGGAGCGAAAGGACAGGTTGTGGAACTGGACGTGATGTTGAAGGAGTACTACAGTTATCGCAAATGGGATTCCAGGGGTATACCCACGAGAGAGAAGCTTGAGGAACTAGGGATCTTAAGTCTAGTTGAGAGGAGGATAAGCGAGCTGGGAATAGAATTAACTCTAACGTAGGTGAGGAGCATGCCTGAAGAGCTTCTCCTATACTTTGGTTGCATGATAAGGTATCGTCTTCCTCAAGTAAAGGATGCCATTCTCAAGATACTGGACAAGGCTGGGGTTAACTATAAACTGTTAAAGGAGGAATTCTGTTGCGGCGATCTACTCTTCCGCTCGGGACAATTGCGCGAAGCTAAAAGCGCTGCAGAAAGGTTAATAAAGCTATTCGAGGAGCATGCTAATCTAACAATAGTTACTCCCTGCGCTGGATGTTATCACGCGCTTACTGTAGATTACTCTGAAATCCTGGAGTAGAGTTTCAAGTGCTGCATTTCTCCCACTTACTCCGCGAATTGCTGAGAAAGGGGTTGATCAAGCCCCTCAAGAACGTGAACATCAAAGTATCATATCATGACCCTTGTGAGCTTGCTAGGCACGCTGGTGTATATGATGCTCCACGAGAAGTCATAAAAAGCCTTCCAGGAATAAAGCTTCAAGAAGCGAAATACTCGAGGGAGAAAAGCAGATGCTGTGGCGGTGGGGGAGGAGTTCTCCTCAACTACCCCGAGCTGGCTGTAGCGGGGGCTTACAATAGGCTTTCTAAGGACATATTGCCGCTAGGAGTGGAGGGGCTCGTGACTGCGTGCCCAGCTTGCTACTTGAACTTTGAATATGCAATTGAGAGATATGAATTGCCCCTAAAACTGTACGATATATCCGAGCTCCTACTACTTACCTTAGGTGATGAGCGTGAAGAGGGTTAGAGAGGATCTATTCGAGGAGTATTTCACGAGAATTGAAGAAGTGCTCTACGACGAGGATCTTAGAAGGGCCTCAGATAGAGCTACTGAGACTTTTGCTTCAAGAAAGGAAAGTTCTCTTAGGTCGTTACCCTATATTAAGTACTACCGGAAGAGAGTTAGGGAAGTTAAGGCTTGGTCTATAGAACACTTGGATGAACTTATACACGAGTTCAAGGAGAAGGTGGAAGACCTAGGCGGAAAAGTGTATTTGGCTAAGGATAGAAGTGAAGCTTGCAGAGTTATCGGCGAAATAGTAGGCTCAGGGAAGATCGTCTTAAAGAGTAAATCAATGACTACTGAGGAGATAGAGCTTAACAGCTACCTTGAAAGACTTAACAATACCGTTATAGAGACGGACCTCGGCGAAAGAATTGTGCAGCTTCTCCACGATAAGCCTTCTCATGTAGTGGTTCCAGCAGTTCATATTTCAAGGGAGAGGATAGCTCAGCTCTTCTCTAAGGTAACTGGTAAAACCGTCCCTCCAGACCCCTCAGCTATTGTAAAAGTTGTACGAGGGCTATTGAGGGATGTCTACATGAAGGCTGATGTAGGGATCAGCGGAGCCAATGCTCTAGCAGCCAACACGGGAAGCATTGTAATAGTGGAGAATGAGGGAAACGCTCGCTTCGTTACCAATGCCCCTCCAACACACGTAGTCGTATGCGGCATGGAGAAGGTTGTCCCTACCCTTGAAGACGCTATGATCATAACGCAAGTACTCCCCCCCCACGCTACAGGGCAGAGAATGACCAGCTACATATCAGTAATAACAGGACCTAGTAGCACTTCAGATATTGAATTGATTTCAGTTAAGGGCGTCCACGGACCACTAGAGCTACACGTAGTGTTGCTCGATAATGGCAGGCTGGAGATGAGAAGAGATCCCCTATTCAAGCAGGCATTATACTGTATAAGGTGTGGAAGCTGTCTAAATGCCTGTCCAATATACCAGTTGCTTGGAGGAAACTATGGATGCAAGTACTTCGGAGGCATAGGAGTGATATGGACGGCCTTTAACGAAGGCTTTGAAAAGGCTGCACCACTCGCATTTGCTTGTACCCTCTGCGATAGATGCCGAATGGAATGCCCCTTGGAGCTTGATGTACCAAGAATGATAGAGAAGCTTAGGGGGCTTCTATCGGAGCGAGAACTTATTCCGGCTACACTGAAGAGCGCTACAAACAATATTCTGGAGAAGGGCAATCCCCTGAGAATGGACTGAGCACGTAAAGGTCTCACCAACATTTATAAGCTAATGAAGCCTATGTCTCCTGATGATGAGACCGTGACGAGACGAACGTAAGGATGAGTGATACCAAACCGTCTGATTGCTTTGATAAGCAGTATGAAAATGACTTTGGATTTTCTTATGATAGAAGTAAAGGCGAATAGGGAAATTTTTGGGTTCAAGTGTTAGTGAGTATTTTCATAAATCGTTAAGGCTTTACCTCCATCTTGAACCACCCAAGGACTTTGCGAGTACAGTTAGCATGTATTATTATGTCTACAACGGTGCCTAAATACTCTCCATCCCACCTGAATACATGGTATATTGTTAGTAGCGCTATGTTTGGATTTCTCCATGACTCTTTCTCAATCTCATCCGTCCACTTACCAACTTTCCAAGTCTTCAGGTTCAACATGTAAGCCCATCCATACGCAAGAGTTAAGAGACTTCTCGGGGAGTGTTCCTTTCTCTTCAAAAACTCACTTATGGACGGTGGCGGAATCTTTATCCCAAATTTTCTCTCAAAGTACTCCTTGGTCCATCTCTTTGACTCAGGGAATAGAAGTTTCATGATTCTCTCTAAGGCCTTAAAACGGTCTACGTTACTACTAATCGTGGTAGTAGAAGTAACCGTGTTCTTGATAGGCTCGCCATCCAAGGTCGACGCGAGTTCACTTCTCTTATCGCTAACGGGAGACAAGTTATACATGGAGTATAGGCCTAGGGACATTAGGGCTAATGTAATAATTATTAATGCTCCTCTCACCTTCAGAACATTCATGGCATGTGATCACCCCGGGTGTTCTATAGTGATCGTGCCCTCATAGATAACAGTATTTTCAGAGTCTAAGTTAGCGATATATAGCCACACTTTATTGGGAGGAGGAAACGCCGGAATATAATCCGCAGAGTTGGGGGAACCGTAAAGAATGTGTTGTTCGGAGTCAATATTGCCGTTATCACGACTATAAAATCGCACTTCCAATATTGAGCTAGTTGGTGTCCATGAAAGGTCTACTACGATGTAGACTACGTCATAGTAGTAATCGCTACTCGGATATCTATCCCAATCATCTACTTGCCCATAGGGTGCTAGTGTCCCACTTATGCTATATATTTCTATAGTAGCAAGAACGGTAGAGATTATCAGTAGTAGAGATGTTAAAAGTAATAAATTCACACTTAGAATCCTAACCTTCATAGTACCTCATATATTTAAGAACGTGGAAGTATATATGCTTTCTGCTGATAACTTGAAATAATCAATTACTTGAAATAATCAATTATTGATTTATTATAAAAGTCTTTCAGAGGAGAACTCTCATAAAATTCTTAAAAATATTGCTTAATCTTGGATAAAAAATCCACCTGTTTAAAAGTTTTTAATGCTGTTAAAAACTCCAAGTATTCCTCTGTTACCGCTGCAATCCTATGTGGTCACCAACCAAGCATTATTCCATACTTCGATAGAACGTATCGCTTATAGGTCAAACGAGGTATACTCAAGCTTAACGGTAGAGCTCTTAGTCACCAGCTTCTTTAAACTAAAATCCCATCATAGCCTTTCAAAAGCCTGCCTACTAAGGGGATATTAATAGGCTCTTAAGCACGAGGAACATGAAAATCGTTAATCCGCGTAATGATAAAGTGGGAATTACCTTTCTACCGACTTTTGTAGCGGCAAACGAGACGGCCATGAAAATTCCGAAGAAAAATAGGTTCGAAAGCC
>QMSC01000143.1 GCA_003649515.1 Thermoprotei archaeon
GCTCAACATTAATTCGGTGTTAAGGAAATATGGCTTGCTCAAGTACCGGTACTTGATGTCCTCCAAAAATTTGAGGTTCTTAAACCCCCTACTGACAGTTGTTCCCGAACCATTTTTAAGGCATTTAATGCTTACTTCTGTTGGTCGTAGACTGTTTTCAGAGGAGGTAATATACTCGCGAAGCCTAGCTTTTATTGGTGAGCCAGCTGCTCAGGGAGTCTACTTGAAGGATGAGGGTTACCCGGAATACTATCCGTACATACACGTGAGGAGGTGTACTAGGGTTCTCATGTACGCAAGTTCCCTAAGTTGATTGTTTCGCTTAAACCGCATGTCAAGTTGGGGTTAAACGCGGCATTTCTGCCCGTGGCAAGGACTTATGCAGGTGATCATAACGCTAAAGGGCTCCTCTTGCTAATCGGTGAAGGCGTGGAAAAGGATGTGCATTTAAAACCGCTTAGAGTGTACGATGTTACTCCAACGATTTTAGGGCTTTTTAATTTACCTCTGCCATTTGACTCAGACGGTCTACCTTTAGGTGTAGAAGGAGTTTTAAGGAAAGAGAACTACTTGCTTAGATTCAAATTGGCTAGAGCGAAGGCTCGTTTTATGAGATAATAGTGTTTGGGTTGTCGCGTTATTGCTTCAAACCTAGAGTTTCGCTTAAGAACTTTAACTGTCCTCGCTTTTCCTCCTCAAGCTTAGAAAGATTGGGTATCATGGGTTTCTTCCTTGGATCTTCTCCTAGTCGCTCAAACAACTTGACTCTTGGAGACGTTGAATATAAATGGCATGGTACTCCGTAAGCGTACGCTGCTACACCGGCATGTACTCTATCAGTGTATACTTCAGTAGCATTAGCATACAGCGCTAAATAGTCGTAGGGGTGATCTGAGACGAATGTGTTAGGTTTCCTCCTTAAGACTACACTGGCATCTTTCTTAGTCCAGAAAGAGTGATGCACTCTTATGATGGGGTATTTTACTCGTATCTCGGGTTCTTTCATTTTATCGAAAGCGAAGACAACGTATTTCCCGAGGTTTAATAGTGGAGGTTTCCAGGTCTCAGAGACAAAGAATCCGCAGTCTACGCCATTGTAGCTGTACTCGGCTAGATCGCTAAAGTTCTCGTAACACCAGAGATCCCGTGTTACAATAATATACGGCTTTACTTTACGTAGAAAGCTTCTAACGAGATTTGCTTCCTCCTCACTATAGCTCGTAGCTCCTCCCCCGAGTACAATTAGCCTCCTCTTTTCACGGCACAATTTTCTGATGGTTTCTCCATAAAGTGCGACGAACCAGCCACTCAAAGCCACTCCAGCAACAACTATATATTTGGCTTCAATGGCCGTTATGAGTTCGAAGGACCAAGGAGCTGTATACTTTATTGAAAGAACGGAGTCTCTTAGTCTTCGAGCTTTCGACCGTAATGCCCTTTTAACTAAACGTACGATAAAGCCTGGAACGACCTTCCTCACTCGTCTAGCTTTTTCTAAAGTATAGAAGTTGTAGATGATGTTCGTTAAGCCTCCTCCTATAATATGTAACCTTAGGCTGGGTGCCACTTTGCGAAGTTGATAAACCGCCCCCATGTCTATAAACGCATTTCCGATATTCGTCCAAGGAGACTTAAAGTACACTATATCAGCTATTTTACTGCTTCCACCTTCAAGGTTGCCGAAAATAGTCATGATGCTCATACTATCTTCAAGTAACTATTTTTAAAGCTTTAATATCCGTATTGAACTCATAAATTGGCTAAGGATCAGAAACCGGTGGAGGGAGATTGAAAAAGCTAATAGTCATGGCGCCGAAAGTCAATTCGCCAGGTTTTCTCTCCTTAGTTAACATTCTTCAAGGAGCGGGAGCTAGTGGACTTATAGCGGGATTCGAGGGAGACGCCTTTACAATAAGGAACTTAAGAGATAGATCTTTGAGGATTATCCTAAGAGCTCCAAGAGGAATTGCAGCTAAGATACTATTTAGGCAAATTTATTACTTGTTTGCATTAGCGTTAGCCCTTAAAGAAAATGTTAGGATACTTCTTCTTTCTCAGTTTATAGACTATCCCTTAACAGCAGTTTTTCTAGCTAAATTGCTGAGAATGAGAATTATCGACTTCATTGGAGGCTCTCGCTATGTGGTTCTGAAAATAGGCTCAGTTACTTCCAGTAAGTTCTCTGATAAGATCTATAATCTAATAGGCCTAGCCTGCTTCACGGCTATGGTCAGATTAGCAGAGTTTCTTGTATTCATTTCGAGAAGTACAGCGAAGGATTACGCACATTACGTGAAGAGGGAAAAGCTCAGAGTAGCCTGGAATTTTCCTCCCAAGGACTTTTACGAGAAATTTAGAAAACTAAAGGACTATAGGGAGAGAGGCAATATAGTTGGCTTTGTCGGAAAGTTAACAGTAGCTAAGGGAGCTCTGTCCTTACTCAAAGCAATTCCAATAATTTTAAGCAGGGATCCGAGGATTAAATTCCTCATTATTGGTGGTGTTGATGATCCTAGAATAAAGGTTCTCTTGAAGAGAATTATAGCAGAATATCCTGAGAATGTACGCCACATCGGATACGTTCCCCACAGGAAAATACCACTATACTATAGCGAAATGAGAGTTCTGATACTACCTTCTGTCACTGAGGGGGTTCCTCATGTAGTTTTAGAATCCTTAGCGTGTAGCACGCCTGTCATAGCCACACCTGTAGGCGGTATACCTGAAGTCTTTGGAAGGAGAGGCGTTTTCTATCTGTCTACGCGAGCTCCAGACGAGATAGCACGTTTAATACTATCACTACTTGGGGAAGAGGAGCTACTGCACCGCGCTTCGAGGGATGCTAGTAGTACTGTGAGAGAAACTATAACCTTTAATAAAGCAATTAGTATGTGGAGAAATATTCTGGAATCTTGAAGCATAACTTTCATAAAGGTTTTAAGCAACTTCTATGCCTTTCTGTTTAGAATATGATGCCAAAGTGGTTCGGTAACTAACTTTAAAATATATTTTTCTCTTTTCCCCTTAGAATTAGTAGTGTAATGCGATGAGGATAGCGACCATAGTGAAAGATCTAAACGTCTACAGGAACTATCCTCCTTTTCTTGAAAAGCTGGCAGAGAGAACTGAGCTACATTTGTTGTACCTTTATGGAGAACCATTTAGGAAATCGGATATTCGTTTCCATAAGTCTAAGGTAGGCAAGCCCTCGTCGATATCTATAGGGAGGGAACTAGCGAGTCTTGTGAATAGCGTTGGAATAGATGTAATATACGTTCTCGACGGAATTTTCTATGAGAAAGTTGGCCTTATGGCTTCTAAAATGACGGACAAAGCCTTGGTGGTCAGGCTTAGGACCAACGAGCTTAAAGTTAGAAAGTTGTCCGGGGAGAACCCCTTGAAAACCTTTCTCTGGCACCAAATTCATAAATGCGTTTTAAAGGGCTCAAGCGGTATATCAGTCATAAGCCACGAACTACAAGAATACGCTCAAAAAATTGTGAGAGGCCGAAAACCTGTGAAATTGATATACCACGGTGTTGACTGCCAACAATTTAGACCTATGCGGATGGACAAGCCCTATGAGAATGCCGTGCTTGTTGTAAACGGTCTCAGAAGGCTAAAAGGAGCTGAGATGCTTCTCAAGGTGGCTAAGCAGACGCCTAAAGTACACTACATTGTAATTGGAGGAGCTGACAAAGTTTACTTAAATTCGCTACCACCAAACGTACACTATCATGGATTCATAGAGAGGGAGAATATGCCAACGTATTACAATATGGCGCATCTGACCCTAATGCCCACCCTAACTGAGGGTCTACCGGACGTCCTACTAGAGTCCCTAGCCTGCGGCACGCCAGTAGTGGCATCAAAGGTTGGAGAAATACCTTTTGTCCTAAAGGAGGCCTTCGGATGGGTAGTTGAGGAGTATAGTGCTGAGGCGTATGTGAAGGTCCTCTTGGAAGCCTTAAACGATAAAGAGAGACTTAGGGAAATGGGTATGAAGGGCAGGGAATATGTCGTTAAGAATTTTACTTGGGATAAATTCCTCAACGAGACATTGAAGCTCTTCGAGGAGGTACTGGGTCAGCATTAATCC
>QMSC01000144.1 GCA_003649515.1 Thermoprotei archaeon
AATATTAAAATTGAACTAAAACTCCAAGGCTAGCGTTTTTATCTCATAGGGCTTTAACGTGATCGTTGATGAAGTCTCTTTTAAAGCCTCTCCAAGCATGTTCGCTTCAACGATTTTCCGAGGACTCCTATCCATAATGAGCTCCACGTGCTTTTCCTCACCCTCTATCTCATACATTCTAATGTAAGTTCTTGAGTCCGATCTGTAGATGGAGCTTAAGAGAACCCCTCCCTCGCCAGATATTCCCATGAAGCTCTTCTCCGGTGGTAAGGTCCCTCCATGCTTATCCACCATGACCGCTACCAGAGGGTTAAGCCATTCTTCTATAAACTTATAGGGTTTAGAGGCCTTCCAGCTTCCTATATGAGGCACGAGAACGTAGTTGAACGAGAACTTTCCCGTACCGATGAGATGGAGGTAAGCAAACCTTGATAGAACGGCAGGGTTCCTTGTTGCAAGCAGTATGATCGATAGTTTATTTGCCTCCACCTGATACCCTATTCGGCCTCTATTTGCTAACGTCACGCCGTAGGAATCAGAAGAGTAGTCCACCCAGTTACTGGCCCAGAATACGCCGGGTAGATTTCCATAGCTTCTCTCCCATCCAAGATAAGGCTCCTTTTCGGCTTCAAATTCTATGACTCCGAAGGGTATGTTTCTAAAGACTTTCCCTTTGAAGCTGAAGGGGAAGATAGCCCTTATCCTGTGATCGTACGCGTTGTCCTCAATCGTTGTTCTGAACTCTATTATGGGCTTATAGTTGTGTACTAAAACCTTCCTTAGGACGCTTATATTCTCAAAAACTCCCCGCGATTCATACGTTGACACTAACTCGCCTTGGACAGTCTCCTCTCCGTCAACTTGGTAGCTACTGCCCTTGAACTCCGATATAACTTCATCTATAGCGAGCCCATTAGGAGGCCTGAACTTAACGTTCTGAACAACTATATCGTTCCCAAGGTATTCGCTGACGTCAAGTACGTTACGTTGAGCCAGTTTATCGTAAATGCTCGAAATGCAACCGTTCTCAAACTCCAATTTAAAGTATTTGTTTTCAAGAACTTTATCTGATGTAGTTGAATCCCCTTCAAGCTCTTTCTCTATCCTGAGGTCATATGTACTATAGCCTAGACTTGGCACATCTGCTAGGAATTGCACTTTAACTACCTTCTTCCCCCAACCAAGTCTCTTTTGGACTTCTACTTGGGTTGGCACACTCTCTCCCTTCGAGTTATATACTCTAACCGTGGATCGCTCAGGCGCAACAATCTTAACTGAAACCTCGCCAATTCTTCGCCAAGGCAGAGTATTAAATACCACTATAGGAGAGCCCTTAGACCAAGAGGTATCTACTTTAGAAGCGAAGTATCTGATCGAAAGCTCGGCCTGATTCAATGCCCACTTCCGCAAGCTATCGAGCATTCTGGTCCACTTCTTGTAATCAGGGTAGGATACGTAACCATGTGACATATCGTGATGCCAACTAATGCACACAAGATACCAGGCTTTCTTGAACCTCTTTGAGGGGTATTTTCTCCCGTAGAGAGAAGCTATGCTACAGATTTTCTCGCTGCTTAGAAGCGCGTTAACTGCACTAATTATTTTGTAACGGATCATATCCCCTCCGACACCATATATGGCCGCCCAGCTAACCGGGTCTATATCTCCCTTAATTACTTTGAGCTTCTTCTTGGGTAAGTGCTTGAAATACTCGCTCGGAGTAGCTATCACGACCTCTTCCTCCCCTAAGCTATTCCAGAATCTTATGAAATCACATAACGCTGGGTGAAATTGATGCCAGTCCTTGCCAATACACACTAAATAGGGAGGCTCTGCATCCCCATATGCTCTCCTTATGCTCTCCCTCACATGCTCCACCGCCTCTTTAGCCCCTTCCGTCCAGATCTTCTTAGCTAGAATATCTCTGAGCTCAACCCATCCCCATCCATAGCTGAACCTATTGCAGTATACGCGGCTACCATCCAGTCCCTCCCAAATAAACTCTATTGGAAAGCCCTTTTGCTCGTAAACTTCTTCTCCAGGCCTTCCAGGAATATAATACTTGAACCCGAGCTTGTTGAGTATTTGGGGGAGTTGTGGGTGATGGCATGTGACATCGAATGCAATAAAAACTTCAGTTTTAACGTCCCTGCCAAGAGCTTTCTTGAAGAACTCTTTACCTAAGAGAACACCTCTGATTAGAGATTCTCCATCTATGTAGAAGGGAGATATGGCTACGGTAGGAGGAGATATCTCCAGTTTTCCCTCCCTGTAAGATGCCCTAACTGCTTCGCGTAGCTCCGGAAAATCTCTTAGAAATCTGCGAAGAACATAGACGTTGTCTAGAACCCACTTAAAGTCGGGGTTATTTCTTATTAGGTTAAGCGCGCTGAAGACTATGACGGTGTTTTGACGGTGAATGTGTTCTAGCGTCGGCCCCCAGTAATAGCCCCATCCAACATCAATGTGAGAATAGAACATAACAAATACTTTTTTGGTCTTCATGTGAAAATTAAGGGGTAGTGTCAATATAAAGCTATTAGCTAGCCAGGTTTCGGCAGAATGCACCAGCGGTCGGCTAACGCTTCTCTTTCATAACTTCAAAAACTTTTGGTAGCAAAAGCCAGCCATGCTCTATGAGTCCAAGGCTCCCCTTAGCGCAGTTTTCTTCACAGAACTTATTGAAGCCATCTCCCTTTACTCCGGGTACGTAGAGAAGCACAGGTACCGGAGCATCGCTATGTGTTCTAAGGGTCCAGGGTGTGGAGTGATCGGAGGTAACTAAAATAGCTGTTGAATCCAGATCGATCCTTCCTAGAAGAGGGATGACAAGGTACTTATCGATGTCTTCTAAGGCTTTAACCTTTCCTTGAAAGTCTCCGTCATGGCCTGGTTCATCAGGACCCTTCAAATGGACGTATACTACATCGTTCTCCTTAAGGAGTCTTAGGGTCGCTTCAAGCCTTATAGCATAATCCTTAGCTCGAACTCCCGTTGGTGGAGGGGCCTCAGCCACTCGCATTTCAAGCAATCTCGCAATGCCCTTCTCCACGGGCATTTCAACTATTGCTGAGAAACTCCTATTAAACTTAGTGCCAATTGGCTCCACCCTAGGAAGCCTATCACCCGAATCTCTGAGGAGAACGGCATTTGCTTTGAGTCTCCCTTCCCTTTCCCTGCGCAAGTTCAGTGGATGCTCATCAAGTATCTGAATAGCTTTTCTTGTAAATATGTTTGTTAGCCTAGCTGTCCTAGAAGCCTCCGGAGTATCATCGAGCGGCTCACACTTCGATACTTTCATTTCATAGCTCTTAGCTGCAACCGAGATTAAGCCTTTCTTTACGTATGCTGGATCCGTGTTCGACACATTACCTGATAAGTTAAGGCTCCTGCTCCCTATGATCACTACCGCTCTGTGACCTATTGTAGCTTTGACTCGGACATATCCGTCGTAGGTTCCTAAATCCATGCCGTCCAAGGCTTCTGCAAGCTCTTTAGCCTCCTCGCTCCTCAAATCCCTACCGCATCTTCTGTCAATTATTCTCATGGTCTGAGGATCGACTGTTGCAAAGTTAGCCCTAAATGCGACCTCATAGCCCTCTCTTATCCTCATTCCTGCTCCGAGAGCTTCAAGAGGACCCCTACCAGTGTAGTATTTGTGAGGGTCGTAGCCTAGAATTGATAGAACTGCGGAATCGCTTTCAGGAGCTATGCCTTTTCCTATAGTATACATCAGCCCACAAAGAGATTTTGGTGCAATGCTGTCCAGTCCCGGCTTATAGGCTGCTTTTAGAGCCGTTTTTTCTATTAATCCATCTGAGGCTCCATCTAAAACTAGATATATTAGCTTCAATGTACCACCTCCTCAAAAACTCTCTATACGAATTTAAATATTATCCAGCACGATGGAAGTGTCCTATCATTTATTAAGTAATGGTTGAATAAAGTAATTAAGGGAATTATTGGGAGAGGAATACGAGATGGTTTCAGGCCCTCCATGGCGGTGGTGTTGGGGTAGAAGAGGCCCTGGTAGGAGACCTAAGCCCCGCACAATATGGTTTACTCCAGGCCATTTGAC
>QMSC01000145.1 GCA_003649515.1 Thermoprotei archaeon
AGATGACATTAGGATATATAGGAATCTAGGGATTCGGGAGTATCCGTTATCGAGGAGTTTATTAAGGAGGTGAAGGAGTATGTCGGAAGAAATTAAATATTACGAGGCCACGCCTGAGGAAAAAAGAGCGTTATTGAAGCGACTTTTAAGCGTCCTCTCTCGCAGAGAGGAAGTGTTAATTGCGATCATCTACGGAAGTTTTACTCGTAGGAGGTTTTTCAGAGATGTGGACTTGGCCGTGTATACGGGGGGATCAGTCGAAGACCCGCTACGTTTTGAAAGCAGGCTTTCCCTAGAGCTGTCTAAAGTTTTAGGAATGCGCGTAGATGTCAAGGTAGTAGATGAGGCACCAGCCTGGTTTAGGCTGAAGATAGCGCGCGAAGGCGCGGTAATTTACGAGAAAATACCGGGCATTTATTCAATTTTCGTTAAGGAGGCTGTGGGAGACTTTCAGGATCTGAAAATTAAGCAGGCTAAAACTTAAGGTAATGTTTTAAATCCCTGCTAATTTAGGCCTTCTGCCACGACGAGGATCGGCAGCAAAATAGGACTTGTGAGAAATCCTCCACCCTACTTCTTTAAAAATGCCGCTTCAACCTTCTCGGTGAAAACCTTGAGAAATAAAGGACTCTTAAATAGGAAGGGTATCGAGAACGTCATCGCCGCGATAATTCTCGTCGCTATAGCTGTAGGAGCTGCTGCCTTAGTCGGCTACTACATGTACGCCATGCTCGGCCGTAGCCAGAGGGTGGAGGTCCTCGACGTCAGCAATCAGAGGATTTTCCTGATGCCTGACGGAAGCTTCAGGGTCTACATGACCGTTTACAATAAGGGTAGCGTTGACTGCCGCGTGACCAGCATAGCAGTCTACGACGACTCTGGAAGCGCTAACGCAGTTTCGGTTACGGAGGGAAGCCTCGTCTTAAAGCCAGGCGAGGGCGCTACAATACAGGGGACCGTAAGCGGCTCTTATACCATAGGCCACAGCTACAGGATAGAGATCAGAACCGAGACTGGAAAGACTTTTGTAGTAGAAGCGATCTGCGAGAAGTGGTAGCCAAAAATCGTTAGTGATTTTTCAGAAGACTAGAAAATGAAAATTTTTCTTCCCGCTAGAGCTTATATAAAACTTCAGAGATAATGGCAAATTTTACTTTGGAGAATGCATAAGTTGTTTATGTGAGATCAGGATCTCGTGTTTTAAGCCTTTTCTCTTGAGAAATTCCTTAAACCTCATATCCATCGTCAATATCTTCATGTTCAACCTTGTAGCCGTTGCATAGAGTATGGCGTCGAATACGTCTTTCCATCCTAAATTCACTAGCTCACATATTACTTCCAAGTCTCCTCCATCTGGCGGTACTAGGTTTATTGTTTCTAAGTAGATTATACTGTTTAATCCCTCAATAGCTTGTCTAGGAATTTCTTTAAGCTTCTCCTTTCTAATCTGCCTAACTATTACCGCATAAAGCTCTACGAGAAGGAGCTCTGGGTAAAATATTTGATAATTTTCGAGAAGAGAATTGAAATCTTCCTTACTCAATCCTTTTACTGCTAATCCTACTACGGGAAGCATGTAGGTTGTATCTACAATTATATTATTCGAACATTTTCTCTGAAATTTCCTCGCCAACCTCCTCTACCTCTTCTGGAGATACCTCACTCCAGTACTCAATTTCTTTTGGAAGCCTTTCTACACGCTTCAAAATAAGGCTACCCTCTTCGACTTTCAAAATCAGTATATCCCCTTCTTCTATACCAAGTCTCTCAACGACTTGTTTGGGAAGGTAAACCGCGTATTTCTTACCAACCCTAACTTTCAGACTCATCAGACCCACCAGGAGAGTATTACTAATCAGCCTTATAAATCAACCGCTTCCCCCATCCATAGCTTCATATAGCTAATTAATATCATTCTGTATTGCTGGCGGGGATTGGTTTAAATAGCTATTTTGTAGTTAGGTGTATGGTGGCTGTAGTGGTGGAGAGAGTAGTTGTTGATCCTAAGGTTTTGAGGGGTAAGCCTGTTATTAAGGGTACTAGGATACCGGTATACCTTATACTTGAATTGCTGGCTGCTGGAATGAGTATAAAGGATATTTTAAGAGAGTATCCTGAGTTGAGAGAAGAGGATGTTAGGGCCGCACTCGACTACGCTTCTAAGCTATTGAAGCAGGAAATAGTGCTCCCATTAGAGGCTTAGCATATGCCTCGGTTTCTCGCTGATGAAAACATTCCAGTGAGCGTCGTCAGATGGTTAAGGGAGAAGGGCTTTGACGTTATTAGAATACCTGAGATAGGGCTTAAGGGGGCTTCTGACGAAAAAGTAATAGATTATGCAAGAAAGGAGAATAGAATAATTCTCACACTAGACTTAGACTTCGCCTACATGTATAATTTTTCTAGAGACTTTACGGTAGTGGTAGTGAGAGCTAGACCAGCAACACCTGAAAACATTAAAACATTATTGGAAAAGGCTTTAGTAAAAATAGATTTCAGTAGGCTCGAAAAAGGTTTAATCATAATATCGAGGAAAATAAGGATCATCATTTAACCACCAAAACTTCCACTTCCCTTCTCCTCCAGCTCTACGATAAGCTCGGCTATCCCTATCAGTAGCCCGTATCGAGGATGGCTCTTATATTTCTCGTACATTTTCGGGCTCCTTATCCTGTAGGCTACGATTTCCCTAGCTAGCCTACCGATGTTTTCGTCCATGGGGAAGGTTGGGGTGACCCAGTAGCCTTTAAAGTCGCTTACCCCGCCCGCCTCACAGCGTTGCAGATGTGTTCGACCTGTCCTCTGTCAGGGTTTATGAAGAAGAGGACTATTTTGGGCCTGTGGCCCGCCAGTGCTCTGAACGCCTTCGTGCTTCCGCCACACCCTTCTCGCTAGTTCCCGAGTGAAGTCTGGCTTAATAATCGCATGTGCGTCAGCCTTATGGCTTCGAGAACTCTGTCCAAATGAATGTTCATGCCCACCCATTCTCCCAATCCGTAGCTTCATGTTTTAAATTATATTTTTCTGTATCTACGGATGTTTTCGCTCCTAGCCCGACTGCGGGAGCAGGGAGTCGCCGTAGCGTTTAGTGTAGTCATATGAGAAAATCGTTTAAAAACATTACACTATTACTCTGGGATGAAGCGGACACTAGCTATAATATTTCTATTATATGTATTTCTTTCACATAATCTCAGTTCAGCTGAGCCTAATAGAGTATTCTTTGCAGTAGTGGACTCTACAAACAGGCCTATAACGGAGTTCGTTGAGCTTACAGCGAAGGGATTGAGCATCTACAGGCTAAACAGCACACACCTGTATGCCATGATTGGGGAAAGCAGAACAGTAGCGCTTATCGTTAAGTCCTGGGGAGTGGTGGTCTACAGCGGCGAAGTTCTAGTCAAGCCGAACTCCACCTACATTGTTAGGGTTCCTGTAGCCGATTTGAGGATCAACGCTCCTCCAGGAGCTAGAATTACTATAACCGTCCTCAGGAGCAATGAGAGCAAAACTATCTCGGGCAGTGGAGTTATCAGGGCGCTACCTCTAGGCCTAATAAGGGTTAAGGTAGAATATGGTGGAAGGGTTTGGGAAGAGGTCTACGACTTTACTGGAGGCACCTTGAACGTCTATGAGAACTTGAACTTGGCGTTCAGTCCCCTTAGCCTAGCTCTATTAGCGCTTTCCATTGCGCCTACTGCGCTCTACTTGGCAGCACTTAAGGTCAAGGAGATTGGGGAGAGGAGGATACCTAGGCCGAGGAAATTCAAGTCCAGAGATGTTAGGAGAGGCTTGCCTAGAGAGAAAAGCGAGAAAAGGACCAGGGTTAGGGAGAGGAATAGGAGTAAACTTAGGCCTGAAAACATTCAACTACTTGGGAAAGGTGGCGGGACGAGGGAAGAGAAGAAGCTGGAAGAGGGACTTCTAGCTGGTTTCAATTACGATGATCTGACCTTAAGGGAGATACTCGAGAGGGTGAGAGCTTGAAGCCTGTAGCTTTACTGTTAATGGCGCTACTATTGGCCTCTCAGGGAGCACAAGCCTTCCAAAATTACAAGGCTATTGCGATAA
>QMSC01000146.1 GCA_003649515.1 Thermoprotei archaeon
AAGTATGAGCGATTGAAGAGGGGCCTTATGCAGGAGCTCCTCACCAAGGGCGTAGGGCACAAAGAGTTCAAAGAGGAGGCGGAGATAGGTAGGATACCGGCGAGTTGGGAGGCCACGAATCTAGGGAGTGTGTGCTCTCCAGTTAAGGATACTGTAATGCCGAATGAGGTTGATAATATGCCTTACGTAGGTTTGGAACATATAGTGCCAGGCGACATTTTCTTAACACATATAGGGAGAGCGACGGATGTAAAGAGCGCGAAATATAGATTCCGTAAAGGAGATGTGCTTTATGGGAAACTAAGGCCTTACCTAGATAAGGCAGTGTTAAGCCACCTTGACGGTATATGCTCAACAGACATTCTGGTCCTTCGTCCTAAGAAGGATGTTATACTCCCAGAGTTCATAGTCTATCTACTTCATACGAAGGAATTCGTGAGATACGCTACATCTACCATGAGAGGCACAAATCACCCGAGAACATCCTGGAAGGCTATATCTAGGTATAAGCTCCCTCTTCCACCCATCAATGAGCAAAAAAGCATAGTCCGGATACTTTCTACCGTTGATGAAGTTCTCATTAATAAAAAGATGAAGAAGAGCAGGTTAGAGAGGATGAAGAAGGCCCTGATGGGCACCTTGCTGACTGGCAAGGTGAGGGTGAGAGCGTAAGCGACGGTGAGGGCATATGGGTATGAGACCCCCCCTCCCAGAGTGGCCGGATGTCGAGAAGCTTAGGGGAAAACTTGAGGAAGTTGGCTGGGAAGACGGCAAGAAGTATGGCCTCAAAGAGCACATGCTCATAGAAACCATAATATATGACAAGGTGTTCGATGAAGCATTTGAAAGGATAAACAAAAATGCACTCGAAGACCTAACACCGGCAGAGAAACTCGAAGTCCTAAATCAGGTGAAGAACCTACTAAATAACGCAGCCGAGGAGACGCTCCTCGAATATCTCAAGTACGGCATTAACGTAACCGTCAAAAGGGAAAAGAGAGCATACATACTCATAGACTACGAAAACATAGAAAACAATACATTCATCTACGCACACGAACTAAAGTTCCCAGGCTCACCAGAAAACAGCAAACCAGACTTCACACTACTCGTAAACGGCATACCACTAGCCGTCATAGAAGTCGAACCATCAACTGAAATAGGCTCGGTAGATAGAGGCATAGACCAGATAAGAATGTACGAACAACGATCCCCAGATCTCTTCAGGTATATCCAAATAGGCGTAGCATACGCGGACAGAAAACGATTCACACCAACGTATCCAAACAGAACAAGGGAAAGAAGAATAATTCCGCCTCAGCCCTGGAAAGTTAAAAAGAGGGCTGACGGAAAGACTATAACTGAAGAAGACATACACGATCTCCTAAAACCAAAAACCCTCCTAGAAATCATAAGATGGTGCACGTTCTTCAGGGAGAGAGGAGGAAGAAAAGATAAGATTGTGGCAAGGTACAACCAATTCGAAGCGACAAAAAAGGCCCTCCAAAGGATAAACGAATACTTAAGCGGAGGCATAAAGAAGAGCGGCCTCATATGGCACTGGCAGGGAAGCGGGAAAACATATACGATGTTCTTCATAGCAAACAAATTTTTCGAAGAACGCTTCGAAAGAAATCCCCTAATCTTCTTCATAGTAGATCGAAGAGAACTCCAGAGACAACTCAATGAATTCCTGAAAGGCCTGAAAGCCCCGAGATTCAAATCGTACCTCAAAACGATCGGAAACGTAGAAGAACTCAAGAAAGTAATCACATGGATAAAGAGAAGTGAATACAGAGAGGGCATAATAGCCAGGGGAATCTACGTAACATTAATCCAAAAGTTCAGAAGGAAGGACTTCGAGGACCTGCTCGAAACCCTAGCGACGGAATACCTTGATCACCTAAGGGAAAACGAGCTTGAAACATATGAGCAAATAATCGAGAAACTCGAAAAACTCCCGCCAGATGAGAAAAAGGAAGAACTCGTAAAACTTGGAGGGATTAACAAAAGGGAGATACTCCTACTCATAGACGAGGCCCACAGGAGCCAATACGGACTCCTAGCATCAGTGATGAAAAACGTGTTTCCAAACGCCATGAGGTTCGCGTTCACAGGAACCCCAGTATTCAGATTCGAAGGTAAAAACACATTCCTAGAATTCGCATACCCACCAAAAGAATACTACTTGGACGTATACTTCATAGGAGACTCGATAGATGATGGATTCACACTCCCCCTAACCTATGACGTCGTCCAGGAAGGGGAACCATTCCTCGAAGGAGTAAAAATACTGTTGAAAGACGAAGACATCAAAAAGTACATAGCCGAATGGCTAGAAATCTCAGAAGCAGGTGGCGGAAGCGTAGCCGACGACGTAGAAACAATACTAGAAACCGAGGAAGGGGTCCCAGAAGTAAGTGAGCCGCTCATAGCGAGAAGTGACATAATGCACCACCTGAACAATGTCAAAGTCTTCCTCACAAACAAGAGGCGACTCGAAAAACTGGCGGAATACATAGCGAGCAGAATCGAAGACGACACAGAGGGGTTCAAGTTCAAGGCCATGGTAGTCGCAGCCAACAGAAGAGCTTGTGTCATACTGAAGAGACTCCTAGATGAGAAACTCCTTGAAACATACGGCCCCAAATACGGAGAAGAAGTCAGAAAATGGACGGAAGTCGTGATGACATACGACCAGGACGACAGGGGCGAAATACTGAGCTACAAGGAGGAGCTCATACGGAGAAGAGGGAAGAGGGATACGGACGAGATAAACCTCGACATACAGACGGAGTTCAAGGAGAAGGATAACCCCAAAATACTCATAGTAACAGACATGCTGATAACAGGCTTCGACGCGCCCAAACTAAAAGTCATGTACCTAGACAAACCCCTGTACGAACACAGACTCCTCCAGGCGACTGCCAGAGTTAACAGACCATACGATGACGGAATCACGAAGAAGCGGATGGGCCTAATAGTAGACTCTGTAGGTCTCCTAAAGTACCTAAGAGAAAGCCTAAGAACGTACGAATTAATAGCGCAAGGCGACATAGTACAAGACCTCCAAGAGAACCTACTTAGAAAGGTAGAAGAGAGATTTGAGGACTTTAAGAAAACGCTCCGAGACACGAAAGAGGCGCTCAAATACCTAAAGGTGAATGGACATAAGCTTGGAATAGATATAGATCATCTAAAAGAACTCATAGAAATAGATAAAATAGCGGCACAGGGACTATTAGCAGACATAAAGGAGAAACTAAAAACGTTAGCATTATTCTGGGATAGAGCAGAAGCTCAAAGAGCTATGCAACTAATGAACGAAACCATACAGCAGTTCAAGGCACTCGGATCACACAGAGGCAAAATGCTCTACTGCTTAGATGTTCAGATAATAGCTTATATCTACGGTAGCCTACTGCAATACATAAGAGGAGAAAGAATGCCGAAACAATTCTGGGAAGGTCTAATAGAAATAATACATGAGAAAACACTGGTCGAAGACTTCAGACGAATAGTGACCACAACGGTAACAAACGAGGACCTGGAAAACATGCTAACCAGCCTGAGAGAAGTCAGAGCAAGCAGACTAGTACCGGAGAAAACAGTTGCAGATGCCTATAGAATGCTGAGAGCTCTACTCGAGGAGCTCCCGCAAAACCCAGTCTATAGGGAAATATACGAAAGAATTGAGAGGGTAAGAAAAGACTGGATAGACAGAAACATAGACACAATGACATTCTTGAACACCCTTATAGACTTCATAGAGTATAAACTCAGGTATGACAAGAGAGTTGAAGCCATACCGTTGGAAGAAAGAATCGCCGAAACAGTAAAAACACTAATCACACAAAAATACGGAATCGAAGCATCCATAAACCTTTCAAACTTTAGAAAAGAACTCTCACGGGCAGCCGCGGCTCCAAGAATAACCCAAACACATAAAAGACGAATAAGGACAGCTCTTCTAAAAGACTTAATCGCAGACCTAAGAGGAAGAATCCAAACATCGGAACTCGTCAAACTAGCAGAAGAACTA
>QMSC01000147.1 GCA_003649515.1 Thermoprotei archaeon
TAAAGTTTACGCAAGGGACATTTACGGAAACGACATCACGAGCAAGGTTCTGAGCGTAGAACTGCACGTGGATACTGAGGGTCCGAAGATAACGGACGTTTCCCGCGCTCCAGAGAAGCCGACTACCAAAGATTCCGTTAAGATCGTTGCAAATGTAACCGATCCGAGCGGCATAGGCCAGGTGATTCTAAGCTACTCGACGGATAAGAAGACGTGGCATAACGTTACCATGAAGCTTAACGCCAAAACCGGCTTATATGAAGCTGTAATACCTGCATGTAAAACCGCTACAACGGTCTACTACAAGATCTACGCGAGCGATACTGTGGGGAACTGGGCTGAAAGCGAGACGTACAGCTATACGGTTTCAACGCCGCCGACAGAAGTACCGACTAGAGACCTAACCCCCTACATCATAGGGGTAGCCGTACTCGTAATAGTGATAGTAGTGTGCATTATACTAATCAAGAGACGAAAAGCCTCGTAGGGAAAGCACGTTCTTTAAAAGGAAAACTTTGTCTCGTAGACGAATCTTTGCGAATTAACCTGTATTTAAGAATATTACCTTCAGAAAAGCTATCCTGAAATCTCTTAAAGTTCTAGCCCTAACCTCCTCTTATATTCATCGTATAGTTCTCTGTAGTTCTGTATGATCTCCGCAGCTTTCTCGCAAAAGTCCCTAGCCCCCTCCCTATCCTCTTCCTGTAGATCCTCTATCATATCTCGCGTTACGAGAAGCTCCTCTTCAAGGCAGTCGATGAATAAGGGACAGATCTTGCCGATGCACTCTCTTCCGATCTTGATGCGCTCAAGCTCATAACACCTGTAATTGGAATCCCTAACCCTTTCCTCGACTTCTCGGTCTATTTTAACGTTTTTGATTATTTTAGAAACGAAATCCGCTAATACTCTCCCTCTCCTCGATAAAGTGAAAGGTCCCTTTATGAAGTATGCAGGCCACCCGTAGACTCCCATGCCCACGTACTTGACGTTAGACAGTATCTTATCCACAAAGAAGTTCCCAAATAAGATATCGAATACAGCCTCCTCCATGATTAAAGCCTCACGAGCCTCCTTAAGAATCATGTCTATAGCGTCGGTCCAATATCTGCCTGGTCCATGTATTAAGCTCGCTTTCACAACCCTTGCACCACACTCGCATCGATCCATGGCCGTTTCCATTACGCTTCTTCTAGGATAGCTTCTTCCGCAGAAGGGGCATTCAATGAAGTCCTCTTTAACCCTATTCATTAGGTCTTCAATGACCTCAGCGCATTCCTCAACTGTTCCCTCACACCAAAGGGCGGCTCCCACGCCTTCTAAGTATATCTTTGCGCAAACGTAGTCCCTGCCTAGGACCACTAAGTCATCGATTTCTACTGTGAGACCGTGCCTTTCCTCGAGCTCCTCAATAACCGTAGCGAACTTAAGCTCGGTTATGCTTAAGCTGTTAAAATCCGCCTTTCGTGTTAGTCTCTTCAACACTTTCAAATGCCTAGCTAAGTGATAACGCAAGTTTCTGATCTTGAGCTTCGCTCCGCAGACTTCGCAGATCCCAAAGGCGTTAAGATCATTCAATCCCCGAAGCGCGCGAAGTTGCCTATTTATTAGAGCAACGTACTCTTCATGCGTGTATTCTCTTCCTCCCACCCTAATCTTACTAATCATCCATTCCCCACTCTCCATGCTGTATTTCATTTCGATTTCCGTGTCTCCTATCACCTCCTTAAACGGAGTACTAGCTACCTCCTTTAAGAAGCCCCAAATGCTCTCGTTAGCATCCTGTTTCGAAGACCCTTCATTTAGCGCCCTCCTAGCAAGCAAAGAGACCTTCAGACAGCTCAGTAGCCTGTCATCCAGGAATATTTGGGGGACCCTAGATCTCTTGAAGGCCTCTAAAACTTCCTGAACTGTAAAACCGTAACGTTTCGCGAACCTAAAAACCTCCTTTATTAGCTTTAAATAGATCTTAGCAGAGGGTGTGAGAAAACGCGTGCTAGCTACTCTTTCGCCAATCACTTCAGTTACCATGAAGCGAAGTTGTGGCGTTAGCTTGATCCTCTGTAACGCGATGCACTGCTCTCCATCGAATATTTTAACGTGTATTTCAAAGGGATTTACCTGTTCTACGCAAATCCTCAAGCTAACTCCCGGTTATTGTGTTTAGCAACGAAGATCACTTTTATATCTTTGCTGAAAACTACTGAAATTATTGATAAATGTACTTAACATTCATTGTTAATTTTGTCTATCTCTTAAGGGGTCAACTTGATGCACTGCGCTGAGGAAAAGTAGTAGTGTTCGGCGATAGACCTTAATCATTCCCTTGCTACGTTATCCATAACTATTGTCTTGAGCACAACATATTAGGATAAGACAAGTGGAACTTTAGCTTTCAATCTAAGATTATTAAGTTCACCCAGTGATATGTTAAATAGCTTCGAGACCATCTTAAGGTCTCCTGTTTCTACTAGTAGCTTTAGTGCTGTTTTTATGGGTTCTGGTTGTTTTTCTATAAATTTCCAATCTGCTGATTCCCTTCTAATCCTTCTAGCCTCCTCATCAGCTCTACGCCACTCCTCTAACAACTCCAACAGCCTACCCTCATCTATCTTGAGACCTAGATCTCTAAGCACTTGCATTGTTTCTCTGACTTCCTCATGGGTCTTTGAGCTCAATTCCTAGCTCCTCCAGTCTTCGTCTTGGGAATCTAATCCCTGTCTCGCTCATAAACCTTGTTATCTTTTTCTCCAATAAAGTTTTATCGTATCCATAGAGTGAGATCAATAGATCTAAGCTATTCATAACATCGACTTCCTTAAATTCCCAGTTCCAAGGACATGAGGTAGACCGTGTGGTACTTCCCATCCCACTTAAGGTATACCGCCTTTTTGCGGACTTTGTATACTTCGAACCCGAATTTACAGTAAAGAGCTATGGCCCTACAGTTATCGGCGTACACGCTTAAGCGTATTTCCCTAACTCCGTAGTCCTTAGCGACCTCTATAATGAACTCCATTAAGCGCGAACCTAGCCCTAAGCCCCTATAATCGTGCCTCAAACCTATTCCCAGGCTGGAAACCTCACCCCTTTTAAAGGGCGAAAGGAAAACCATTCCAACAATCCTCCTTTCCTTCTCCTCGACCGCTACAACGGGGAAGAACTTCTCGTAGTCCAACTCCCTAATGATCTTCTCGGCCTGCTCCCTAGTGAAGGGGAAGGGGTGGAAGTACTTCTCAGTCTCAAACCCTATGTTCAGGAAGAAGTCGACCAGCATGTTAAGGTCTTCCTTCTTCAGGGGCCTGAGCGTTACCTTAGACCCGTTTCTCAAAGTCACCCTCTTCACGTACTTCTCAAACATGCGCGCTTCCGCCAGAAGGTTATAGAAAATAAATCTAATAAGCTTGAAGCACCGGAGCCAGTATACTTTATGAGCTGAACAATGCAGGGCCCTATATTCAAGTGTTTTCAAGAAAACCTGTGAGGGGGTTTAAGGAGCCTGTTCAGGAGGAGTGGGAGAAGACTTTAAGGCATCATTTAGAGCATACTTTGCCCATTCAAGCTCAATTATCCTGAGGATCCTAGAACAAACGCCATTAAAATGGGAGCCCTTCTACTCGCTAATGTACGAGACAGAGGCATAGTACGATTCCTCGCACCCAGACCTAATGCAGATTGAATAACATTTTCACAACGCCCTGGCTTTGTACGACAGCAAATGGGCTCCTTTCCCCAATATAAGAATCCTCTAATCCTAGTAAGAAAAATTACATGCAGTTTTTCTTATTGCTTAATAGGATTTAATCCCGATAGGTACAAGCAAATAAAGTATGGTTAAAAGTTCATGCGAATGCTTGATTCTTTTCAAAGTGGCTGTGATAGATGCCTTAGCTTTATCTTTTTAAAGAGTATCAAAGAGGACCTCCCTATCTTCTCTTTGAATACTTGATTTTTAAGCATCAGCTTTGATGAATTCGAGA
>QMSC01000148.1 GCA_003649515.1 Thermoprotei archaeon
AAGAGTATGCTGTTGATGTTACAGAACACGAAGTCAAAGGAAGACTCGAAATATGCGAGGTAAAAATCTTCCATATAACTGCCAGTAACTAGTTAATTTTTTAAATTAGAATCCAATTTTTGAGCGGTGACTTCATAAATTAAAAACTCGAACATGTCGTTCAATTATGGGAAAATCAATTATGGCACCCGTGATAAGGTGAAATTATACAAAAATTAAAATGAATTTTTGCACATAATTGGCGAATTATCTTCTAATTTCACCTAACTTTTGCCTAAATAAAACTAATTATGACATATATCAAAGGGTATATAAACAATAGTCAGTTAAAAGCTTATAAGTACTAAGGATCATTTTAAAACATGCCAAATCAAACAAAAGAGGAGGTTGTTCCGAGAGGGATCACCGCGAGATCGCTAACACTCTCCGCGATAATCTTCATCATCACCTACGTAATCTTCTTCTACAGCTTTCATCCAAGAGTCGGCGGCTCCGACATGTGGTTCTGGCACTACCTAGTGTACCTAGGCTGGAGGTGGTACTTCGGCTGGGAGACAATACTCTTCCCCATGATGATTATATTCTCACTGCTTGCACTGGCTTCTAAGAAGTTTGCGCTAACGAAGCAGGAGTGGACTATAGTTTATGCAGTAGCAACAATAGTTGTTCCAAGCACTTTCTGGTGGGGGATCTGGGCTTGGTGTATGAACCCGATGCTAGGAACGGAGAGGTTCAAGCATCTAATTGACTATGTGCCTGCAAACTGGGTGCCCAAGAAGTTCGAGATCCTGGCAGCATTCTGGGAGTCGAGGAACCCCTATCAGTGGACCATACCCTATGCTGGCGCGTGGACAGGACCCATAATCACATGGGTCCTCTTCTATGTCATTGTTAACCTATGGCTCTACGGGCTAGTGTTAATATTCAGGAAGAGGATGATCGAGGTCGAGAAGCTACCCTATCCTGTTACAACGACTACGCTAACTGTTATAAACCTGGTTACGACGCCCGTCAGTGAGGGCTCTAAGAGGAGCATTATATGGAGTAAGAAGGCGCTCTTCTTCTGGATTGGCTTCTTACTAGCAATATTCTACGACGTATTCTACCTATTTCCTGGATGGATATTCAAGCGTCCACCATTTACAATACCTGGAGATATTGACTTGCAAGGAAAGTTCCCACCATTCCAGAGGTCAGTATTAAGCTACTTCGTTACGCCCGTGCAACTAGGCCTATACTTCCTATTCTCACTGGACATCCTACTAACAGCGACAATATTCCACGTAATATTCTTGATCATTGTGCCTGCTATTTTAGTTTCAGTAGGCGTGTTCCCCTCAACGCCTACAAGCGAATGGGGTGCTATGTGGGGTACATACTTTAACACAAAGTTAGGCCTTGCGGGGACTTATAGTTTCGCGCTCAACGCTATGACTATCGGTGTAGCGCTATACTTAATCTTCTATACGAGGAGCACATGGATTGGATTATTTAAGAAGTTCCTCAGCGGTGAGGAGGAGCCCGGTGAGCCTGTATCTCCAAGATTCATGTGGACGCTATTCATCGTAGGTGGTGTCCTATTCCTAGCGTGGATGGTGGCCAGCGGAATACACGTTATAGCGTCAATTCTAGCGATAATTTACATTCTCATAATATGGTTCGCCGTAATAAGGTATGCAGGCGAGGCTTGGAACGACCCGATACTTCCATGGGGCTTCAGGCTCCAGCAATACGACAGGATGTTCTCCTACTACGTGTCTTCAGCGCTCACTGGAAACGCTTCAACAACGGGTTATGGAATGGCTTTCGTAGTATCAAACCTCACATGCTATCAGCCTCACTCCTCTGTCATACCTGCGCTCTTCAGCTTCAAAATGGCTGAGGAAACCAAGACTGATCCTAAAGAGATTGTTAAGATACAGATACCAACCCTCATCCTCGCCTCAATACTATCAGTAGTAATAGGATGGTACACTATTGGTATACAAGGCCTGAGGAACTGGGCTCACGGCTGGACCACATCCTGGGACGGTGCCCTTAACAACGGTCTCGGCGCAGCGAACACCGTTGTAAGGTGGACACAGCCACCTGCCGATATAGCCGTAATTTCTGCCATTATAGGAATAATAGCAGGTGCAGTTCTAATGTTTCTGCGCACGACCTTCGCCTGGTTCATAATTAACCCGATAGCAGTACCATTGCTAAGCCTACTGAACTTCTATACCTCGTTCAGCGCAATAGTCGCATTTATACTGAAATTCTTAGTGGTCAAGATTGGCGGCACTAAAGTATATGAAGAATACGGTGTACCACTAGCAGTCGGTGCGTTCTTCGGGTCCTTCCTTTGCTGGCACATAGGCTTCCCACTGGTGCTATTGCTGAGAATAGGCTGGAGAGTGCTACCAATTTAAAAGTAATCTATTCGTGAGGTAATAAGATTTTTATTTTTCCTTCTCCTTTTTCCATTAGGAAAGGTGGAATTATAATGTTAGTAAAAAAAGCTAATGTTAACACCGTTATTTTAATTATACTGATTACCTGCTTAACCTTAAGCGCGTTAAATGCAAGCGCGTCGCCAAGTATAGTAGGAGAGGAATGGGATCCTAGGGTCTATGCTAGAACTGTTCAAGAAACGATAAACATGGACAATGTGTGGAAGCACATAGTAGCTCTCTCCAGTGGCGGGAGCAGGTTCCCTGGTTATGAGGGTTACGAGAAGGCTGTAGAGTATATTTATAATTATTTAGCTAACGAGCTCGGCTTAAACGCATTCACTCTAAGTTATAAAGCCCTCATACCCTATGACTATAACTCAACTTTAACAGTTCTCCTGCCAGGTTTTGAGAAAAAGATAAGGGTATACGCCCTCCTGCCAAACCTAGTGCAAACCTGCCAGACACCGCCGGGAGGTATAGAGGGTAAGCTAGTATACGTCGGCAAGGGTGAAGTTAAAGATTTCAGAGGGAAGGATATCAACGGAAGCATAGTTCTAATCCACTACAACACTAAATCGAACTGGATGTACGCCATGAACCTGGGAGCTAAGGCCGTGATCTTCATAGAGCCACGCTATACCGTTAGGGGTGAAGGGGACTACAAGGTACTTCAAGTACCCATAAAGTTCCCACGTGTAATGATCAGCAGGAAGGATGCTGACTTCCTACTTTCACTGCTTGAGAAGAAGGGGGAAGTTCGCGTAAGACTAGAAGTTAACATGTTCTGGAAGGAGGTAGAGCTTAAGAATGTGTTTGCCCTAATCCCCGGAAGAGCGGGCTTCGAGAAACTAGAGGACATCATAATAATCGCAACGTATTTTGATGCTTATGGAGTGGTTCCAGCTAAAACACCAGCCTGTGATGAGGCCTCTAGTGCAGCAGCACTATTAGAGTTCGCGAGGATCTTGAAGGAGAAACCTCCATACAGACACGTACTGCTGGCATTCTTCTCAGGCCAACCCCTTGGAATGGCTGGTGCAAGGTATTTCGCTGAGGAGCTATTCTTTAGGCACTGGAGCAAGCCGCTTATCGTCAATGGAAGTAAGGGTATGATCTCGCTGACGGGAGATCAGGTGAAAACCGTGTTCGTGCTCGATTTATCCTCAGATTCCCCTGCCCTAGCTCTTGTCACTCACGGAACCTTCTATGGAGGCTTCGACTGGACGCGTGCTGGAAACGTGCAAGATATGGAGTCCTATATTAAGTATAAGATAGGTGGAGAGTACAAGGTAATAGAGAAGAAGCACGTTGTAGAGGGCAGAAAGCTTACCTTCTATGAGAGAATATATGCAATAGGAGGCAAAGAATACAAGCTATACTTCGCCCTTTCAGGGTTAGATAGAGAGGGATTACCATCGCAAGTAAACCATATCGGGGAGATATTCAACCACGTAAATATTTTTGCTGTAACGTTCTTCACAGCGCATGCCGCAAGGATATACTGGGAAACTCCCTCGCAGACGCTTGAGGTAGTTAA
>QMSC01000149.1 GCA_003649515.1 Thermoprotei archaeon
ATTGACTTGAGTAATTATGAGAGCTCGTTCAATGTCCGCTTTTCTTAAGGAGCATGCGTTCTGTGTTTCCTTAAGACAGGCTCCGGTGGGAAGGGAAGGTTTTATATTGAGCGGCGCTTAAATAAGTTAAGAATGACTGAAATCAGGAGCGTCCTAGTTCCCCTAGCCATCCTCGCCATGCTGCTGACGTTCTGCACTCCACTCGTGAAAGGTGACTTTCTGGTTTACAACTCCACGGATTACGATGAAAAATCGCTGAAAGTGCATGTGGAGTTCACGCTCATCGGTGGAGAGAAGGGTGCGCTTGCCTCTGAATATCCACGGGACCTTGTCATCCTGATGGACGTCTCGCTCTCGATGCGTGACGTTTACATGGGCAGGTCTAGGCTCGATTGGGCAAAGGATGCTGTCATCTCACTTTTAGAATCGCTTTACGCCTATAAAACTAGGGTAGGGGTTATTGCCTTTTCGGATAGTGTCGTAGAGGTGTGTCCGCTCACGCTCAACTTTGAGGACGTAAAGGACAGGGTCAACAACGTCTCCTGCCATGGATTCTCCACAAACTATGGGGACGCCATCCTGAAGGCGGTGGATATGCTGAAAGCGAGGGACAAGGAGGCCTTTCCTTTGCTGATAATTCTAACGGACGGGGGCAGCGATGAAGGCGCCACCAACGTCGAGGACGCTGTGGATCTCGCAAAGAGGAGGGGTGTTACAATACACGTGGTCGGGTTCGGGAGTCGGGACGACATAGATGAGATCATGCTGAGGGAGAAGGTGGCGAAACCCACCGGCGGCAAGTACAGATACGCATCGTTCGAAAGCCTCAACGACGCCTTGGTGGAGGTGCAGGGGATGGAAGAGATTTTATCGGCAACGAACCTGCGGATCACGATTTTGCAGAGCGAGGATGCGACGCTCGACTACTTCTCGGTGAACGGGATGGGAAGCCCAGGTGTCGTGCTAGTGCAGGAGGGCCATCGCTTCGTCTGCCCGAAGATAGCCCCTAACGGGAGAATAGAGGTGGAGTTCGACACCTTCACGCCAAAAACCGGGAGTGTGGATGTGGCAACCGTCCTCGTTGAGTTCGTAGATGAAAACGGGAATAAAAGGACAGAAACATTTGATGTGAAAGCCAAAGTGCCTGCCAGATCTAACTGGATGCCATATGCCGCGCTCTTAGCCATAATCACTGTCTTGGTAGCGCTACTCCTCCCTGCACGGAGGAAGATCGCGAAAGTTAGTGAGAGAGCTAAAAATTTGGAAGGAAAACTTTCAGATGCCAAAAACTCCCTTTATAAGCTCGAAGCCGATGTCGAGAACGAGTTTAAAAAGCATGGTATTGTGATGCCGAGAGAGCTGATGAAGAAATTTGATGAGGTTCGTAAAAAGCTTGAATAAGTCAGAAGGTGATGAGGTGTGGGAGTAGAGGTGGAGCAGCTGGCGCATGGGAACATGTTTGCGGTAGGGCTCGGCGGCACAGGCGGGAATATCGTTGGGACGCTTGTCGAGGAGGTCAAAGGTAAGATGAGCTTTGACTATGTGCTGATAGATTATCCACAGGGGCTGCAGCGATTAAAGTGGCAGCCGAGCTCTGACAGGATTATAGAGCTCCAACTGCCGCAATACGAGTGGATAGTGGGCGAGGGAGGTTTCTATGACTTCCCGAGAGAGGCGATTCCCCAGAACCCAGAGCTGGGGACGGGGAGAAGGCGCCCGTATTCGAAGGTGACCTTTGAGTACAACCGGAAACGGATAAAGAATGAAATTGAAGATCGTTTGAAAAAGTATTTCAAAGATTTCCGCACACACAGTGTGACGTGCTGGATTTTCACATCACTGGGTGGAGGCACCGGCAGCGGGATGTTCCTCGACTTCGCAGCTCTCCTCAAAGAACTCGGTAAGAAGTTCGGACAGGAAGGCCTAGGAATATCCATTTTCCTCGTGGGCATTCTCCCTTCAGGCACGAAAGACGACGACGCCGAAGCGCGGCTGAACGCGATACAGGCGCTCAGGGAGCTGAACTACGTCCTAGAGCAAGAAGAGCTATTCAACCAGGTATTCATCGTGGGACTACACCGGTATGCGATTGGAGGACTCGAAGAGGCAGCAGAAACCGTGGATCGGATGATAGCGAAGTGCATTCTCGACTTCTGCTACGGAGTGAAGGATATCAACAATATCATCACAGCGGTGGACCAAAGGAAGTTAGGCGCGAAGGATAAGAAGCTTCTCTCGTTCTCTGCAGCCTGCTACCGCTTCCCATTGCCAGAGATGCGTAAACTTAAACAGCTCGAAAATGAATCCTTAGAGCTGAGGCAGAAAGAGGAAAGGCTCTCGCGTGATAAGGACATATATGAAGAGGCTATGAGGGCATGCGATGAGAGGATTAGGAAGCTGCAGAGGGAGATAGATGATTACAGGAAGCAGATAGATGAGGCGAAGAAAGAAGAGGGATTGCTGTCCTTCATCAAGAAGATCAAGGTGAAAAAGTGGGAGGATGAGATTAAAAGGCGTGAGGAGTTGATCAAAGAGAATGAGGAAGAAAAAAAGAAGTACGAAGCCAAGATTAAGGACGTCGAAAAGGACCTTAAGAAGGTATCCGAAGATCTGGCGCAGTTAAGGAGGGAAATAGCTAAAATTGAAACTTCGCTAGAGCGGGGGCAGGAAGGCGCGTTTCTCGTGGAGCGAGTGAGCCGAAAGGAATATGAACGAGAGGAACACAGACTAGAGGAGTTAGCAGGAAAGCCCCTGAACGATGTCGTAGATGAAGTCAAAGGTGCTGGTACGTTCGAACGCCGGATCCGAGAGAGAATAGATACTCTCATAAGGCAGCAGCCGTTAATCGTGGGGGTTGAGGAAAAGATTCCGTTCGCCGTCTTCGGTAAGAAAGCGCCTAAGGATTTGAGCATTCCCAGCATAGACCCTGCCGTGGTGGAGAATAGTAGTGAGGAGGAAATTCGATGGGAGATTGAGCATGGCGTGGAGCTCTACGCCATATTTTCAGGGATAACCCTCGACCGGATCAATGATGTGAAGTTAATCCTCAACGAAATTGTAGAGGAGGGGGGCGAAGTATCTGACCCTGAGATGGTAAACCGGTGGCTTGCCGCCTACAAATACGGGGAGATGGACTGGAGCGAGTACGTCCCGGACTGGTTGAAGGTGTGACATGCCGCACAGGCACGGGCTATCGTATGCGCTGGCAACCCTCATCTTCACGCTGTGCGCCTCAATTTACTATTTCATAGCGGGACGGTTCCTGAAGTTCTCGCTGGACTTACCGTACTCCGAGGAAGTCATATATTAATAATGCTAATCGCCACGCCTTCACCTTCCTCTGGGGCTTCGCATTTGCGTTCCTCCATGAAGGAGATGCCTTTTGTTAAAATCACTGGAAGTACCGAACGGTGTCTTTTATTTAAACTCTCCGTAGATGAGGTATTTTGAGAGGGAGCAGCCGCATATAGGTTGCAAAAAGGGAGACGTTGCCGAACTTGCGTTGCTCCCTAGCGCTTCCGAAAGGGCTAAGATAGCGCAGAAGTTGGGCTCCTACGAGAAAGTGAGCGAGCGTCGGAGTTCAGGATCTACAATGGGGAGGTTCACGGTCGCAGGGTGACGGTTGCATCTACGGGCATCAGCTGTCCGTCTGCTGCGCTCGCCGTCGAAGAACTCGCGAACTGCGGCGCCGAGGTGTTCATAAGGGTGGGGACGACAGGCGCCATTCAGGAAGATATCGAGCTTGGCGACGTGATAATAGCGGAAGCTGCGGTGAGGGACGACGGCACGACCAGAGAATACATAAACGTCAAGTACCCTGTGGTCGCCAGTTTCGACGTCGTGGAGGCTCTGAGAAGGTCCGCACGTGAGCACGGCGTGCGGCACCACGTCGGCATCGTGAGGACGAACGACGCTTTCTACGGCGACCCCAACTTCGAGAGCAC
>QMSC01000150.1 GCA_003649515.1 Thermoprotei archaeon
CCTCCAATGAGCAGGCCTATTATTATGGAGATTACTATCAGCCCTATGTTCCTCACTTTGCCTAGGAAGGCGAATCTCGATGACTCGAAGAATGCTGATGGAGCGATATCGCCAAGCCTCTCGTACATAGTTGAACCCATAATGAAGCCAGCTAGACTCGATGTCAGCTCTCCTGTGTTTATGAAGCCTAGGGCTGTTGATATGCCGCCTATCGGGTAGAAGGCATGAGCAATCCAGGTGAATTGTAGGTTGACCTCACCTAAGCCCCTGATGCCCCACATTTGGAACACGTAGATTAGGAATAGTGACATCAGGAACGCTGGTATTGGTGGTCCTCCGAAGGATACTACTATACCGGTCATTATTAAGACGGCGATTATTGATAGGATCCACTGGAGCTGTGGTGAAACGAAGCCTGGCTCCTTCTCCTTGTTCTTCAGGCTCTCTGCAATGTACTTCCAAGCCGCTATGTATCCTCCGAGAACACCGCCTATCAGCAGGGCTGAACCTATTACGTGGTACTTGTATCCCTGTATGAACCAGGCCGTGAAGTATACGTCATCAATTGTGTAGGATGGGTCGTACTCTAGGATACCCATCTTAATCTGAAGTGGTGTGAGAATGAAGTTCACAATGATGACCATTATCGTTATCGTGATCAGCGCATCCATAGGAGCAAAGTAGTCGAACCAGCCCCATGGGAACATGCTTGCCATGTCGAGACCTAAAGCTGCACCGGGTATAATGCCCCATAGGATACCAGATGCATTGGGCCTATCTCCTATGTAGTGAGGTATGACCATAGCTCCTGGGAACACTGTTTCAATGAGATAGCCTGATGTGAAGATTACGGTAATGAAGCCGACGAGAAGTCCTAGCAGTAGCCAGTTCCTTCTAGATCCCAGTACTGGAACCCTTTCCTCGGCAGGTGGAGGCTCCATGGCCAGTGATACTGCCGTGAACGCTGCCGTGGTAGCTGGGTATGGAAGCCTCTCGATCTCTACTATTTGTCTCCTAAATGGCGCTGTGCCGAATATACCTATAATGCCCATTAACAATGTGAGTATTACACCCGTTATAGTCGCGGGCATTAGGTCCATGAAGGGTGCAGAAGTTCCTCCCTTAAGTGCCATCTGGAATAGTTCGGGAGGTAGCTTGAAGAACTCAGGAACGAACTGAGCATACCTGGGAAGCCATGGTGGTGACTTCGCATTGTGTACTCCTAGGAAGAATATGAACGTGAACCATCCGCCGTAAGAGGCGGCGGCACCGTAGATCATGGCATAGATAACGGCATACTCTGCGTAGCTCATCTTAAACTTCAAGAACATTTGGAGCAACGCGAGGATTACTACGGTCATGACGCTGACTTCAGCAGTTGCTACGAAGCCGCTAATAGGTCCGAGAATACAGTCAGCAGCTACCAGGGCGAAACAGCCGATGATGCCGATTATGATTGCCCTAATGGTGAAAGCCTTTTCGGGAACTTCCTTCTTTACTTCTGTTTCACTCATTGTCACACCCTAATTATATCAACTTTTTGCTTTCTCATATAGAAAGGTTCTTAATAAATTTTTGAGAAAAATTTATATATTGGAATAAATTCACCTTTCGAAACGGCTTTTGATAGAAATTTTAATATCCTGCACAACTTTTTATTACAATGAAGACATGTATGATTAGCATAAAAAATACTCTATACCAAAAATTTACAATAGTAACTGCCATCGTATTACTACTAGTGCTATCTTTATGCCCTCTTAGGCCTGTATCTTCCCTCTCCGAAGGAGTTGACCAGGGCGTTGTAGTTTCAGTATTTGACATAGATCAATTTCTTACATTAACAACTTTAAGTAAGCTGAGTGAAGGGAGGATCATACCTGTGCTTGTACGAGAAAGGGGGGACATGGCGGTTTTAAAGGCCCTTGTAAGCGACTCAAAGAGGCTACTGGTATCAATTGAGCGAGAAGATGGCAGTCTCGGAGCGCTGAACTACGTCCTTACAAAGCTCACTGCAAAGAAGATAATGCTGTTGCTTTATAGTCCAAGAGGAGGAATCTTAAGCAAGGAGTTCTTAGAGGTGATTTACAAGCTACTGAACGCTCCCGAGATCATAGTTCCCGTAGTCGTAAGTAACGTGGATGGCGTCGAGGAGGTTAAACACTTATTACAGGTACATGGCATCAGCTTAAAGCTTGTCCTAATAACCGATGAGAATTTACGTACGATCGCGAAGAAACTCGATGCACAAGTAATGGATTGTACTGAATATTTCTCTAAAAAGAATGCTGGTGCGCCTACCCGAAGAATTGTTGTGACCGTAGAAGGAGATCCCTTCTCGATTCTCGCACCCTACTACGCTACATTGACGGACTCTTCATTCCTTGTTGTGAAATCAGCTAGTGAGCTGGGTCAAGCCCTTAAAGGCATTAGGCCTAAATCCCTCGTCTATGTAGTTTCCTTCGACACCTTGAAGGGTAAGGGAAACATTAGGGAGGTTTACAAGGCTGCAATAAAGATCGATGATGATGAGTACTTCGATGCTTCAATAGGAGTGGTGACTGCGACTTCTATCTCGAAACTGAGCATCTACATGGCGAGGTACATGCTCTATCAATCGATTTTAAAGCATTATCCTAGAAAGGCTTTGTTGATTTACATGCAAGACTCCGTAGCGCTTTCCCTAAAGATCGAAAGGGGATTGAGATACTACGGCTTTACTGTGGAGAAATTAACGGATTACAGGAAAGGGAACTTGACCAGATGGCACGTGCTTAGGGAGCTCAAAGAGCCCTCCATAATAACCTATATTAATCTACACGGAAACCCCCTTGGCATGGCCCCCACCACTACTGGCCCCTTCCTCATATCCTCCTTCCTTATGCCAGAATCCCTGCCAGCAACGATCATAGTGACTTTGTCTTGTGAGACTGTTGACATTTATGAGGAATACGTCCGCGATCCCCGCCAAAGCATAGCTTTACAATTCGTCTCTAAGGGGGCGATTGCATATATAGGCGCTATGAAGATAGAGAAATCCGGGGATGAGACGAGCACGGGATACCCGGAGCTAATAGTACAACTATGTCTCCAGGGCTATACCCTCGGTGAAATAGTCAGAATAGTTAACAACATCCACATATGCGAAATTAAGGGCGTAGATCCTTGGATTCGCGCGTACACGGTACTGCTCGGGGATCCAGATATAAGGCTCAGCGAATTTCAAGCGGATTTTGAGATTAGGACCTTGAAGCCTGGAGAGGAGTACGAGATCGTCTTCTCAAGGAATTGTATCGCTGCACTCATAAGATTACCCATAAAGGGCGAGCATATAGCTAAGGTATCGATAAATCTCCCAGCGCTGTTTACTAAGCGATACATTGAGCGTGAAGACGGACGATTAGTTTTGAACCTATGTTTAACTAGGATTCTCACGGGCGATGTGGGAGACTTTGGACCCAATACTTCTTTAAAGGTAACAATACTGTACAAGCCTTCGCCTCTAATCTACTACGTCACATATGCTTCCATAATCGTGGCCATAGTCGTGTTAATGCTCTTCTTGAGGAGATTTGAGAAAAAGCGCAAGGGAAAAGCGTAATTACCTGTGTTCTCACATTTTATACGGACTCCTGGGGGATTATCCCTTGGATCGGAAACTTCCCTCAATAGCCCTAATTGCCCTGCTCCTAACCCTCTTCCTACCGAGCTTGGGATACGGTTACTGGAAGGGAGAGGAAGGCGTAGAACCTCTCGATCACTACTATATCGAGGTCTTTCTAGACGAGAGGGAATACAAGCTTTCTGGATACCTTGTCCTACACCACTTTAACAAGCACAGCGTTGCATTTAGAGAGCTATACTTTCACGTATACCCCAACGCTTTCAAGCCCTGGAATGGAAGCGTAGAAATA
>QMSC01000151.1 GCA_003649515.1 Thermoprotei archaeon
GTATAAAAGACACCCCTACATCTGTAAAGAGAAGGCTATCTTTAATATAGTCCTAACTTACATATATCTCCACTACCAGGTCTCTCACATCTCCACCCTTTCCTACTTATGTCTATAACCTTGTCTGTTCGAAATAGATAATAGAAAAGGTGAAAAGAAAACTATACCAATCCAAAATAAAAGACGAAGGTTAAAAGGATCCTGACGGAGCTTATGAGAACTGAGATAAAGAAGTCGGGCCATATTAAGCCTTTAGACGATGAAGTAGCCTTCTAGAATTACTTAAGATTTACATAAACTCCAATTTCGGCACTATATCAATATGATAGGACTCTACTCTCGTTAAGGACTTAGTTCAAGGATTAATAGCTTAGGCATCCTTTCACTCACTTGTAATCTTCCTGAGGTAAATCCTGCCTTCATCAAACATCCATTCTACTTGTCCGTTATTCTACATCTCCTCAAATTGAAATGACTAATCCGACAATATCCGTTAGATTTATATTAGTCCTATAGGGGTATAGGGTTATGGGTGGAAGAATAAGGAAAAGAAAAACTCATAGTTGGCCTACGCGCCTGCCTCCTATCTCAGAAGTACTAGATAGATATGCAGAGTCAGCACTAGTCTCAGCAATCAGGCTAAGGAGGTACTGGATTATGCAAGGAGATAGCCCTGAGAGAGCCACAGAGAAGGCAGTGAGGCAAGCTACAGGGATGATGGCATCTTCAGGCGTCCCCATCTCTAGGCTCATAAAGCTCTTCCAAGAGATGAAGAATGCAGCAGATGCCTTCATTAAGATGCTAGAGAGAGTTCAAGAGGAGCTTAGGTTAAATGCAGAGATAGAATACCTAGTCGAGATGGTAGGTAAGGAACCTTGTAACATAGACGACTATAGTAAAAGGCGACGTGACCTGACAATAAAGCTTAAGAAAATACTAGAGGAGTTTGGTTGTAGAGAAGCATATGATACCTTAACGACTAGAAGGGGTTTTACACCCTCAGATCAGCTTCTAAAATACTCTTCAAGGGCCTTCAAGAGAGCCCTAAGCAGCATCATAGCTGTTGTCAAAAGCTATCGAAGCCTTAACTCATTTGAGGAATATAAGCTTAAGAAGGAAGTACTAATTGCTGTAGCAGAGGCAAAATACGGTTCTGAGAGGGCTAGAAGATTAGAGAAGGAGGCTTCTAAGTACGCAGAACAGGCATTATCTCCTGTGAGGTAGGAGAACTATGTATGTGATTGCAAGACAGCACTCTTTGGAGGTCTTTGTCCATGCATTCAGGCATTTTGCCGAGGCACTGCACAATCCAGAAGCGGAAGTGCGGGGAGGTTTGTTAAGACTGAGCATAGTGCTAGCCCATGAGAGCGCGGAACTAGCGGCCAAGGCTCTGACCGGCAGGGGTAGGGCTAAGTACGAGGAGCTCCTCAGTCATGCATTCTCTCAAGCACTGGGCAAACCGGTCTACTCTGGAGGCAAGAAGACCTATTTCCAAGAGGTATACGAAAAAGGAGGACTCCGGGCCTGTAAAGACTATCGTGAGTGCTTGATGTACGCTTTGACACAGAGGATGCTTGAACTCACTAGGCTACGCAACAGTCTCTACCACCAGGGAGGGCATGTAGTGAGCTTACAGATCGCATACGAGTTTCTCAGAGACACGCTAGCCTACTTAGTGAGTCTTTATGGCTACCGAACTACACTAGAAACACTTAACAGACTATCATCTCCCCTCAAGGCCTGGTTCCTCCTCTCCCTCAGGTACTTTAAAACAGCGGAAGAGCTCCTGCTGAAGGGGAAGGACTTAAGTGAGGCTTGGAAGGAGGCCGTTAAGAGACTAGGTAATGTAGTGTATGATCCTCTTAGGTTCATGGAGGAACTCTTTGAGGGCAATACCTATGCACTCGGCAAAGTTAACGAAGTGATTAAGAGGATCAGTCTCCTCGACCTCTATGAAACACTAGCAGTGCTTAAAGATAGACTTCTAACTACTAGATGGTACTCAGCATACGCTAGCCCTAAGGAAGTTGAGCAAGGTATTATATTGCATGTCCCGGAACGTGCCAAAAAAGCTACGAGGATAAGAGTAGCTATAGAGCGCTGGGACGGTACTTCAGCAGTGGTGAACTTAATGCACGAAGGCTACGAGTTCCGCGGCGCAACGGATACTGATGCGACAGAGCTAAGTAGACTCCTGCAAAATGCCAATAAGTTCATAGTCAAGGTCTGCATCGAGGAATTACCCTTCAATTACGTGATATCGGCACTACGTACATATTGATCCCTGTACAGCCAGTAAAGGTTTCATAGTAGATTTCCTTGATAAGACTTCCATAGCTTCGATATTAGGGATTTGACTCGACAAAAGCAAAGTGATGCCCTGATTCCTGGAAACGTCTTCTCGATTCTCTTAACGCTCTCCTCAGCAGGTGGAGAAGAGGGGATTGGAGAAGGTCAAGAGATTCGATGAGTACGAAGAGACTGGTGACGAGTATATCCCGCCTGAGTCCTATGAGGAGCCCTTCATGAAAGTTGTGAAGCACGGGATAAGCTAATGATTGTGGCGAGCCTGTGGAAGCACAGAGGCTACGCCAGGAGTATTATATAGGCGAGATAGTCGAAGGAGGATGTCGAGGATTTTATGCACGACTACTACCGTAGGAAGGCAGAGGAAGTAATCCTGGAGTTAATCAAAGGGATTGAGAAGGGTGCCACCCTGAATTGGGTTCCAGGCTGCCTGAGAGAGATGCTGGAGCACAACAAGCTCCTCCTCTTTCCTCTCCCCCTTTATGTAGAATATGACTCCTATCATTATGGAATTTTGTGTTCTACCTCTTCCATATCTACTGTTAGTCTCTTAGATTGTTCTTCAGCCATAGCCTAATGGCTATGTTCTTCTCTGATGTATTCTCCTCCAACAGAGGATGTGTCATCTGTGTTTTTCCACATGGATCTCTATTCTACCTAGTGATCTGAGGTTTAGTGTGGCCATCAATAACCTCAGATAGGATATTAACCTATCGTTATTCCGATGTAGGGTTAAGTCCATACCACTAGATCAACATTTAAATCTTCTTATAGAGTGAGTAGGAAGGAAGCATGTATTTTAATGCGAGCTTCAGTCCTACATTTCCATACTTTGGCGATGGAGATAAGTGGAGAAGGTGGTGGTCGGTTTAACTACTAGGGTACTCAGCTATCTCATCCTTGTCTGCGTAAGGGAGGGACTTCTGCACAGTTCTGCATACTTCAGAACTCTTCTGAATACTTTTACTCCACCTGTACTCCTTCTTACTAATCTCGCCTTTCCTATTTTCCCTCTAGACATTTGAAAGATCTTCAAATATCAATTTGTTGTTCGTGTCAAGTCTAAGTTTGAATCTCACTTTTCCTTTCTTTCCCTCCCTACATAGTGATAGGATAAACCTATGTACTTTCCTCCTTTTCTCACCATACTTCTCTATAATGTATTCCACGACTTCACCCTTATCTACAACCCCTTTATTCATCACATACTCTACTATCTCATTCATGATAATCTGTGCTTTCTCTCCTAGGAATTCTGATTCCTCACCCTTCTTCTTTGTTTTACTTATCTCCCTCCTCTTCTTAGGTAATTTTAGATCTAGACCAGCGTGAGGAGGATAAGAAGTAATCTTTTCTTCCATTGCTTTTACTTCAATTAGTGAAGGCTCAGATCTGAGTTTAAGAACCTGAGGTCTTGAACGTTTATACTCTTCTTTAAGCTCTTCATCACTTACACGTTTAACCTTTAGCTTTTCTGTTATAGCTTTAAGTCTATCGATTACAATAGGATTTTGAGTGAGGACACCAGCTTCATAGTTCTGTTTAAACCCTTCATCTGTAATATTTAGCGATGATATTATAGCAAATCTATCATCAACTATTAGA
>QMSC01000152.1 GCA_003649515.1 Thermoprotei archaeon
CATTAGTATAAAGAGCGCGCTAAGCGAAGGCGAGAAAGAGGATCTTGACATTCCGTCTACACCTCTGAGGAACTGAAGAAACATGGATGGTTATGTATTTTAATGGTTATATATTTTTCGTTTTCCGCCTATGACCTATGCGGGTCTCCGTACGCGTCTCCTTACGTCTCCCTTAGCCTTCTCCCTGCATGGCCTAAGAGCGCGGATATCGGGAACCCAGGGTTGCCAGTAAACTTATAAGCCTAGGCATGAGTAAGACTGCCATATACGGGTTTGCGTTTGGCGAGATCCACCTGTCAGATGCTGTTATGGCTAGGATGCTCGACTATCTGAGGAATCTGGGCAGCGTAGACTGAATTACTGTACGCCGGACTATGAGTGGGAAAAGACGTTGGAGAGGTGGAGACTGCATACTGGTCTCGTAGAGAAAGTAGCTCGGCCGTAGCTGGAAGCATTAATCGAGGAGTGGATAAACGAGGCAAAAGAGTGTACAGAATTTCTCTACGAGACATACAACCATATCCTATATTTGACTCACATTAGCCGTTTCTTAGGATCTAGTCAGGATTTAGAGGGTTAAGGATTTATCGGAGTTGGCCGAGCACCGCTATGGCTGGTAGGCTATAGTTTCCCCGGTCTATATGTCCTCTCTAACTCTTCCCGTAATTTCTATACCATTTGTAACGCTTATCCTATTGACCCTGACCCATCCTTCTAAGCATAGTGGTTTCTCGCACATTACTAAGTCCTTGACTGATCTCACAAGCGTCTTCGGGTAGTTTATCGACTTCGGCGAGTTCATGTTGTAGCTGGCTATGTTGGTTACAAATAAGGCGTGCTACTGGGGCCTAAGTAGGTCTTCGCCAACACCTAGAGCTATTACTCTCTCATCGCTACTCGTTATTACGGCGGATAACATGTAGGAAGGCCTAAACCCTGACCTTAGGCTATTTAGCTTACCCTACTCTAATGCGAAGCCTATCGCTCTATTATACCAATGTAATCTGAAACCGCAGCTCTGTTATGCATGACCCGAAGGGGGTAGTAGAGGGTATGCGTCCCTGATGCAACTTCGTCTTCAGCATCTATTTTTACATAGAAGGTCCTGTCCCCCTCATGTCGTTCAGACTTCAGGTTCTGTTGGCGCTGGCTAAGGCTAGAAACTCTCTGCTGAGTAGGTAGTCTACATCGTGCTCCATAATACTGCGGGTCTTCTATGTAGCTATCCCGGATAGAATAAGCTATCTCAGCCACTCTCCTAGGAAGCTCTACCCTCTTCCGGTTACTGGGATTGCCTAGGGTCTCTCCATCTTCAGTAGCATTACTGTGCGAAATGTGGTTATATCTTACGTATTAGGGGCATCTTACTGGCAATTCATCCCTTATACTCTATGCTGATAGGATTCCCTCATAGCATCTGAGCTCAGGATCCATCCTTTTCCAGATACATGCTCCTCTATAGTGCTGACAGACTCTCCAGTATACGTGTACAATGGATCCTTCACGGTACCCTTCAGTAAGGATGCCATTCTGGGCATCCTCATAGGTTCCTCCAACCTCGTGAATAGCTTCTTCAACAGAGAGAACTTGCTTCCGAGATTAGCCTCTAGGCACTCTTTGAGCCTCTCCAAGGCTCTAGCCGTTGAAGGCGGCATAGGAGATATTCTAAAGGCTAATAGCCAGACTGACCTAACCAGGTGTTCCACTCCATTAAGCCAAAACGCATCCATGTCTCATAGAGGTCCATAATCATGCCTGGGATACTAATGGACAGGGATCCTCTAACCGGGATTGAGCTGAGCCCTGGATTCCAGCTCCCCAATGCTTATCCTCCTGGGAGCCTAGCCAGAGCCGTTTACAAAGTAGACTCTACCCTCCGGAACCCTACATAGCATAAAATAGTTTTCCCCAACACCACCCAGATGCGGGGTCAACCTGCCAACGCCATGCTAACAGCTACGAATGCATCAACGACATTATCGTCTTTAGATAATACACGCGCCCCTACACTAATTGCAATAGACTGCCTAAAGGCGACATGTCAAAAGACTCTCTCACCCCTAAGCCTCAACCATGAAGCCGCTACCGCTATAACTAGTCCTTGCGAAAAGTTAATATTGGCCTACCAAAGTAAGGAATATTTTTGTGGTCAACGGAGATGGAGCCTATATTAAATACATCTTTATAGTTGTAGTAGTTATCTGCCTCTATGTAATACGTTTCGCGACCCAATGTTGTAAGTATGGGTAGCCAGCCATAGCTGAAGTGGTATAACGCTAATACTATTAAGGCGCCGGGTTCTAGCCTCTGCCAGAGATCTTCCAGATCTCGTACTTTCATACCTAGGTAAGGGCTGCCAGGGCGAGCCAAAGTGAAGCAGAACATGGTCCTCGAGCCTCTAGTAGTGCTTATAGCAGTACGGCAATAGCAGTCTCGCTGACCGCCTCATTAAGTTAAACCCATGCCGACTCGTACGCTGTGAGCGGAGAGCTCAAAGTGCCACAGCTTCAGCCCTAATCCAGTAACAACATAGTAGTAGGCCTGGCAACGGCCATGGCAGTCATTATATGAACACTCATCGCCTCCAGATTAGTGAAGCGATCATTAAGCTCTTAACCCTAAGGTTCGAATATCACTTAAGCCTACATTGCAAGCTTCATGTTTTCTGAGCTAAAGCAGAGCAATCGGGTAACGGCGCATCCCACCCCTAGCGGGAAAGGCTGGGTCCACCAACTAACACCTCTAGGCTAGACGCACCCACGGGTGGTTAGCACCATGGGTTCTAAGAAGACTTTCCTGAGCGCACTAGAGGGGGCTGATATAGCTCTGATAGTTCCATTCATTGTAACCCTCATGAGCGTGGCAACACTACTAGCCTTGAGAAGGAAGGTGATGCCAACAGGTTGGCTAGGGAGATTAAGCCTGATCGGTAAGCTAAGAAAAACGTTTGGGAAACATAAGATGATTCTGAGGACAAATGTTGGTAGAGTTTCCTTGAATGAAATATGAAGACATAGCTTCATAAGCATAGAACTGTTGGTTTCCTCTATGCTTTACTGAGGAAGGAAAGCTAAGTGTTGGGTACTTACTTTTTAATTGATATGAGGCCCATTATTACCAAGAACATTCCTAACATTATTGCTGCTACACCTGCTAAGTATGGGTAAAGGAGTTCAGGGGAAACAAACAGGAGAATACCTGTAGCTATGAGCAGTAGGCCTATTAGGGTTAAGCCTATTGAGGGAAGTGTTTTAGGAATAGATACTTCAACACGCCTAACTTCCTTACCTCTCAGAAAAGCCATAGCTAGAAAGCCTACACCCATACCTATAGCTCCACCTACATCCGCTCTTCCAAACAGAAGACCTATACCTGCACCTATGAACATGCAAGCGACAAATACAAGACCCCCAATTTCCTTTTTCTCCTTCCCATTACCCAAATACTTAACCTCCAAAATATTGTAGGTATAGTTAAACTGTAAGAGAAGATAAAGGTTATTCTTGTAAGGTCATTACTCTTATTAGTTCTCCATATGCTTAATAGGTTCTAGAAGGAGGAGAGAGCTTTGGATAAAATAAAACTCTTGAAGGCTATGGGTATTGGCAGGTTCCAAGTTATGGCATTACTTCAAGCTGCAAGATATTACGTCATACATAGGGATCTAAGGAGGGCTAAGAGCTTCGGGTTAAACAGGGCAATATTTTATGCTTGGGCTAAACACTACGGCCCCCGTAGTAGACCATGGATGAGTTTAAAAATTGAGGAAATACTAAACAAGCCAAGTAGCGTTGAAAAGAAGAAGACGAAATGTCCTGAGGGATATGTTGAAGTTCTTGGAGAATGCGTTCAAGTAGATAGTCTAGGGCACTATGTTATTGGAGAAAAATCTCAAACACCACAAGACTTCG
>QMSC01000153.1 GCA_003649515.1 Thermoprotei archaeon
CAACTTCTAAACCCCCGAACTTCCGAAATACAGTGTGACTAATAGAACTACAACTGTCGTTAATATGAAAAGGGCATCTAGTTTCTTAAAATCCATCTTATAGTAGAGAACCCTCGTCTTGGCGTTCAAACTTATTCCCTTAGACTCCAGCGCGAGGGATATCTCCTGACTCCTCCTAATCATGAGCACGATTAAGGGGACTAGCGAATAAATGTACGCTCTGAACTTCAGTAAAAGGGAACCCTTTTCCACATCGAGACCGCGAACCATCATGGAATCCCTCACTATCTGAAAATCCTTCAAAAAGAGACCAACGCCTCTGAAAAAGAGTGCTAGTGCTAAAGCCATGGAGTATGGGACCTTAAGGCTTCGAAGCCCCCATATGATTTCTCTGTCACTTAATGAGCCTAGAAGTGTTATTGCTGTGAAGATCATTATCCATATTCTTGAGATATAAACAAAGGCCTTGAGCAAAGCCTTATCTGTTATTAATACTCCCCATGATACGGTCCCCTTTTCAGCTTTTAGTGTTAGAAGAGTCATCTTGAAGAGCACATGTCCCTCCTGTATAGGAGTGAACATAAAAATTGACAATATTATGAACGTTGATAGGCTGAGAACTATCAGTAAATACTTCTTAATGATTTTCAGAGGTATTCTAGTTAAGAGAAATATTGCTAACACGTAGGAGAAGAGAAAGATCGCTGAAAGCACGTTATTCACGAGGAAAAGTGAAATGCTCAAGAAAAGAGGAATAATTATTTTGGAAAAAGGATGTAATTGACGATATATACTCCACTCTGCAGGTATGCCTAGTAGCTCGTGGAATATGCTCCTACTTTGATACATCCTTGTTGGGGCCTCAGCTCCACCAACCTTTAACGTATATTCCTGTCCTCTTTATTAAAGGCGTTAGAGTGACTAACAGAGCTGTACCGATAGTCGATAAGACTATCATGTCCCCTATAACCCATCCTGTAAACACTATGTAGAATAGTCCTGCTGGTAATGGTGGAGGCAGGTTCCAAAGCGTAAGAGTACCAGCTCCCCAAATTCCTGAGACCAATGAAGCCAGGATCACGCCACTTATGGCATAGGTTACCCAAGTCTTGGGATCCCCTGCAAACATGCTCGTTATGATCCCTATTACGGCCAATAGCGTTCCGATGTAGACAGAGTACACATAGAAGGTCGTGAAGGGTTCACCGTAGTACTGTCCAAATGCCACCTGAACCCCTATACCCAGTATTAGTAGGAGGGAGCCGGAGACTATTAGAAGAGCCATAGCCTTAGCATACTTAGGCTTCTTTAAGGTGAAGTCGGGGTTTACCTTTAATAATCTGAAGAAAAGTACGGGCATCAGCGCTTCAAGGAAATCAGCCCACGCCCATATGAAAGACTGTATTGGCGTATATCCGCTTGGCCATATTCCTAGGAAGAAACAGCTTATATATCCGGCAAGCGCCCCCCACATTCCCATCCAGATTCCAAGTGGAACGTATATTGCCGCTGCAACGTATAGCGCTGAAACGCCGGGAGCTCCTAACACAGGAAATATTATCGAGGACACTACGCCCAGTACGTAGCTTATCGCGGTTGCTAGCGAGAACGACACTATGTGCATCCAAGTTATCTTAGTTTTACCAGCAGACATGTATTCTCCCATGGAGGGTTAACGCGAGATAATATATAAAACTTGTGTTAAAACTAGGTTTATTTTACCCCAAAATTTAAATATTTAATTAAAATATTGTTTACCATGAAAGCTCAGGGCCCTCGTAAAGTCAGGCTGCTCAAGATAATAGCGGCTGAGACCATTAGAACGCTAAGGCGGTATTACAGCGGCAGAGAGCTTTCTAAAATATTAGGCCTATCGGAATCTGTCCTGAGCAGATACCTGAGCCTAGATGTGGTACCTTCATTGGAGAAATCCTTGGAGATACTTGAGAAAGTGGAAAAGGAATCACTATTGGAAAAAGTATTAGCGCGTCTGATAAGAGTTGATAAGTACGGAATTGTCAACATTTATTCTATAGCATATGACATGAGCATAGTAAGCCTTGCCGCTTTCAAGGCGTATAAATGTTTCAGCGATAGAGAAATAGACGTTGTTTTAACGGCAGCTGCTAATGGTGTGCCGCTAGCAACCTTGGTTGCATATTTACTCGATGCCAGACTCGCAGTAGCGAAAAAGGAACGGGATCCAAGCGTTTTAGAAATGTTAGAGGAGACCTCTCGAACATCGTCACCACCCTTCATAACCTCGCTCTTTCTCCCAAAATTTGCGCTGAGGAAGAACGATAACGTTCTAATAGTAGACGACCTCCTACAGAGTGGTAGAACACTAATAGCGCTACAGAACTTCTGCAGGAAGAGTCAGGCGAATATCATAGGAGTATACGCTCTGATAGCCCTAGGCACTTCTTGGCAATACGCTCTTAGCCCTAATATACCTGCAGTAATAGTTTTAAGTAAAGCCGCCTAACTACAATTAAATTAATTAGTGGTGTGAGCAGTGCCAGTTAAGGAAGAGAAAGGCAGTGTACAGGTACGTTGCTATAACTGTAGGAGAGTTGTTCCCCAGGGAAGGTACTGCATCTATTGTGGTCGAGAGCTAAGGAGGACTGAGCCTGTATCTTTACAGGAAAGTAAACCCATTCCTCCTGCTATGGGCCTAAGAGAAACGCTATTTGATAGAATATTAACTTTGGAAAATGAGTTGAAGAAATTACAAGGTTTAATAGGAAGGAGGGGGAGAAAGCAGATCACTGTGGTGCGCTCTCCCTCAGTTTACACGAGACTAAAGCTACCAGTTTCGCAGTAATATCAGCATCCTTAGGCCCGTCTAGCAGTAAACCTTTATTACTACCCAGCTCCCTTCGCGAAGATTTAAGATTTTTCTCAACTCGACAGGCGCTATAATCTCAATTACATCAGGGCCATAGTGCGTCCTTTCAGGTATTACTATGGCGCCTCTCACCTTATCGTTGATGATTGCATGGAAAACCTTAGCTCCTCCGTAACTCCTAAGCCTATTAGAGAAGGGCTTTATCTCTATGCATTTAACTATGTCAAGCAACCTTCTCTGAGGAAGGGATGAAGGATCTAATCTAATATTCAGCGTACCAGGATAGGGATCGAAGCCTAGCTTCTCAACGAACTGCCTCCTATATTCAGGAATTGAAACATAGAATGCACCCTCGCCCAGTCCTCGGAAAACTCTGCCCTTGAGAATTATAAGCGCGCCAGTTATAGGCTCTATGAGCTTTTTAAGCTCAGAATAGAACGAGTAAACTAGCTCGATTCCCTTATGCGTTAACGCAATAACCTGACCTCTATTGGTAACTCTTCTCTCTATAAGCCCCTCATTCTCGAGCTCTATGAGTTTACGTGATACGCTTTGAGGTGATACACTGAGCTTCTTCCCTAGCGTTCGCGTACTGATGTTTATCGCCTTTTTCAACGCGCCCTCACGGATCAGTACGTACAGCAGGTAGAGCTTCTCGTAATCCTTCATATTCCACCACCAACGTTCTTAGAGGATCTTAAAAGTGTTTATTTTAAGATGAAAAACATGTTTATCTATATATACTTGTACAGTTAATAGTGCTAAGGAGGCTGATTAAAACGCCTGCGGAAAAAAGCGGGGAAAAAGGTGAGTTTGATTCCGTTGAATGCAAGGTTCTCGTACTGCTCGCTAAAAACAGGAGGCTACATGTATACGATATCTGCTTTGCTCTCAGAGAAAAATACAGAGTAGTTGAGGAGACCCTTAAGAGACTTGGAGAAAGAGGGGTTGTTGATAGGGAAGGCCTATTTGTAAAAATAGCTTCAAAGGAGAATGTGCAGGGCAGTAAGTGGATCATAATATCCTCCACAAGAGACAAGGAATATTACCTTAG
>QMSC01000154.1 GCA_003649515.1 Thermoprotei archaeon
CTATGCGAGGAAAACCACAGTTAGCAATTCTCGTACTTCTCGTCATAACGTTATCCTATACTCTGACTCTCCCCTTACATCAATTCGAGGTCCCTTCTAAACCCTATGGAAAGGCAGAGTGCTACTATTATATTAGAGTGCTCGAAAATGGCTCAGCCTTAGTAAATATCGAGTTCAGAGGCTACGGTAAGGGCTCAGCATACATTTACCTGCCTCGATTTACGAAATACACTTTATACGTTGTTCAAGGGGAGGTCGTAACAAAAGTTGTACCTGACCCCATTTTCTACTTCTACCATAAGCGAGTTTTTAATTATACCTCACCTGATCGAAACTGCTCAATAGTAATTATTAAGTACCCATTTTCATATGCCTCCCTAATGATAGAGGATAAAGCGTGGTTTATGACACCTCTAATAAGGTTTTCAGAGAATGTTCTAACTCATGTGGAAATCATTATACCTAACTTAAACACAATACTCGGAGTCCGCCCCCAATTCTATGAAAAAGTCGGCGATGTACTACGCTTCCGCTTAGACTATCGAGCCGCGAACTACGCTGAGAACCGAATAGCTATAGACTATACTTTAAAGAAAAGCGTTCAGCCCGTGAAAATTGTTAAGTATATTGGGAATGATTCCGCTAAACTCGTGTTCTATGCTCCCAGAATATATATGGAAATCGTGGATAAGATCACGCAGACTTTTGATAAAGCATATCCTCATCTGAAATACATTTTCGGATTCTTCCCTCAAAAGCTTGAATTTCAGTTCTATCTACCGTCACTACTTTACATAAGCAAGCTAGGATACGTTGAGAGAGAAATTCTCTCTTTAGGAAAAATACACGTGAACCTCGTGCTTTTGAGGTTTAAGCCAGGCTACTTAGAACACACAGCGATCCACGAGTTTGTTCACGTAGCGCTGGGCAAGTTAGGGGTAAACGCCACAAGGAACACTCGATGGATTCACGAGGGATTGGCGGAATACATCGCAATATACGTTGAGAAGAGAATAGGAATTAATGTATCAGACATGGTTCAAGACCTACTTAAGGGCGCCGAATTATTCCTTCAATATCATAAGTTAGGCGAACTAGTGCTATGGCCGTATGGACCTCAAGAGGGATTATACTATGCAGCTTCATACTACGTTATGAAGGAGCTTGGAGACAGATACGGTGGAATAGAGTTCTTCAGGAGAGTTTTCGCTTACATAAACGAAACTGGAGGCATTAATGAGACTAAGGACTTTATTGACGCGCTCGCTCGCGTAGGAGGGAACAGAATCTATAATCTATTTGCCTCATGGGGATTTCCAGTGTCTCGCTCAATAACTATAAACCTGCTGATATCTCTATTAATATTAGTAACTTGGATGATTGCCCTTATCATAACTTTATCCTTCCTCCTAGCGCGTAAGGTGAAGAAGGAGGAGGGAACTAAGTGCCCGTATTGCGGCGTTATTGTAGACCCTATATCTACTTTCTGTCCGTTCTGCGGTAGGGAGCTGACCGCTATAAGGGAGGGAGAGAGGGTAGGGGAAATCCCGGATGGAAGGAAGGAGACCGAAGAGTAGCTTTGAGAAAGTAGAACCCATACATGCGCTCGGATTCTTCAATCTGCTGCGCGATGGAATTGTAAACCAGATCGTCATCTTCGATTACTACGATCCAGGGGAATATTACTGGTCAAAATTCCAGAGCCATGAGCTAGAAGACGAGCTAGAAATAATTAGCGAAAACATGCAGGAGTTTCTAGACGAAGAAGAAGTGAAGATAAACGGTGAAGAAGTACATCCATGTGTAAAGGAGGTGGATCTAATATTCAGAAGAAAGAAGTATCCATCAATAATATTTTTCATAGAATTCGCGGGAATATTAAGAAGCGGGCTAAATACATATGAAAATCGCTACGGTGAAACTGTCACAGAATATGATTACGAGTTCTACTGGATAATGCCACCTGATTTCCGCATAAGGGAAGTCCTTGTGGACGGAGACTACAATATTTCGGGAAATATTTTGATGGTGTGGGTCAGTAAAGGATCCTTGATAAAGGGTTACGAAAAGATAGTTTTCGAGGTGCCGAGAGGGATCTAGCTAGGAGAACAGTTCCTTAAGGAAGTCTTCTATTCTGTCGTACTTCTCCCCAAGCGATATGAATATGAGTGTTCGGGTAGGATTAAATATTACTATATCTATGTCATTGAATCTAACCTTGTAGTATTCTCCAGGAGATTCTTCAAGCACTTGAGATTTCGACAGTATCTTTTGAAGCGCCTCATCAAACGTTCCTTCCTTTAGTCTGGCACCGTACGTCCCATCAGTGACGCATATTACTGTGTAGTTTTCAATGTAATTTTTCCAGGGCTTCTCTTTCAACGCTCTCACCAATTACTTAGAATACTATATAAGCCGCTCAGTTTTTAGTATTTTCACTAAAAAGCCTCAAGTTATAATCTTGGATGCCAGTAGTTTAGAAATATATTTGAGAGAGTTAGAATGTAAACAATGTTAAATATTCGCTAGCATTTATAACCCTAAATCCCTGCCAGGTGCTGTAAATGAAAATCGTGCTACTGCACTGCGATTGGATAGAGTTCGAGCCAAAGATCAAAGCTCTGGAAGAGGCAGAGGAAGTGGAGAAAAGAACTCAGCGATACGAAGAAGCCTTAGTAGCTCTCATAACGGTCGAAAAAGGAGATGGAGTCGAGAAGGCTGAGAAAGCCGCAGAGGAAATACTGGATGTCTATAATAGAATAAAGGCGAAACGAATTGTAATTTATCCATGGGCCCACCTATCTAACAACCTAGAGACCCCTTCAAGGGCACTAGACACCCTTAAACTCCTTGAAACTCTCGTTAGGGAAAAGGGAATAGAGGTGCATCGAGCTCCCTTCGGCTGGTATAAGGCTTTCAGAATATCCGTGAAAGGTCACCCTCTTGCAGAGCTATCTAGAGAAATAAAAGTTGCAGAGAGGAAGGTAGCTCCTCCTAAAGGTGAAAAAACGTACTACATAATTACTCCGGAAGGTGAGGAGATCGACCCTCGAAAAGCGGATCTAGGCAGGTTTAACCAGGAATTTCAGGCGTTAGTGAGAAAGGAAGCTCTGAAGGAGGAGCTCCCAGGAGGAGAGTCTAAGGTTTTAGCATATTTAAGGAGATTCGGTCTTGAATGGGAGCCTTCCTCCGATTACGGTCACATGCGATACGGTCCCTATGCAGCGCTCATATTCGACTTAGTAACTGAGTACTCTCGTTCAATTGTGAGAAAACTTGGTATTCCAATATTCGAAGTGAAGGGCACAGCCTTCTTCGACTTGAAGGTGAGAGCTGTAAGAGAACACGCGGAACTTTACGGTGATAGGCTTTATTCGTTGAGAACCGATAAAGGGGATATTATTTTAAGGTATGCAGCATGCCATCAGCAGTTCTCAATGATAAAGGACTGGAACATCTCATACAAGAACATCCCCTTCGGGGCCTTCGAGGTAGCGGACTCCTATAGATACGAGCAAAGTGGAGAAGTCGAGCTGTGCTTCAGGCTGAGGAGGTTCTACATGCCTGATCTCCACATATTCGCACTTGATGAGGAAGATGCTAAGGAGTGGCTTTTGAAAATCCACCACGTGATCATGGATGAAATGGAAAAGTTGGGTAGAAACTATGAGCTTCTAATAAACGTAGTGTGTCCAGAAGAGTACAAACGGTATAAGGATTTCATCGTTGGAATAGCAAGGGACATAGGAAAGCCCGTACTAGTTGCCATATATCCGCCTCTCGGACTCAGCTATTATTGGACCATAAACATCGAATACCACATCTTGGACCTATTGGGCAGGCCTAGAGAAGTAGGTACTGTCCAGATAGACGTAGGCAATGCAAAGAGATTCAACATAA
>QMSC01000155.1 GCA_003649515.1 Thermoprotei archaeon
ATGGTTCAACTTTTTTAATTTCTTTTATTGGAAGTAAGATTAGGTCACCGATTCTTAAGTGCCTTTTTTCATGCACCTTGTATGTTAGGGATAGGCTCTTTGAATTCCAGTGATCTTTCCAGATATCCTCAATTTTCTCTAGATCTTCTTTCCTTAAAATGCAGATATTATAAATAGTGTTTCTGTTCTTCCTCCTGCTTAACTCTCTTCTGAAACTGTGAAGTACTCCCAATTGCAATAGTAGGTAACTTATGCCAACTGCTAATTCTTTGCTTGTAGTGCTAAACTTTATGCCGCGACGACGAAATATAGTGCCATCGCCCAGAAAGATTCCTTTGAGGAGATTTAATTTTAGTTCTGGAGGTAGCGTATATACGAATTCTGGCAATCTCTTCGTGTTGCTATTCTTATTTTCAAATTTTAATATTTTTGAGAAAATTCCATAGATTACAACGTTATCTATCACAACTTTGATTCTGTTTCTCTCTATCTTGTATATCTTTGGCTTAATGTTAAAGCATTTTTCCGAGCAGTAGATTATATCATCTACGATAAATTTTTCATGACCTTCACGACCTAGTGTAAAGCATACCCTGTTTTCACATTCTAAATTTCCCTCTGCAATATAATACCCGATTAGTCTCATGAATTCCGGCGTTAGCTCTATTATGTTCGAAATTGAGTTTTGGGGATACCCTTTACCATGCAGTTTGCAATCTTTAATTTCTTCGACCTCCTCCTTTGTTAAATCTTTCAATTTTATAGTGTTGAGTGTGCGCCCATCAATCCATCTACCATTAAATCTTTTTTCTTCTAAGGCGAATTTTTTCAGAAATTCATCTGCATCTAATCCTAATCCTTGTACATATTTCCTTATATAATCCTCTCTCACGAACTTTCTAGTTCTTCCAAGTTCGATGCGCTGAATAGTTGTAGGAGATATTCCAATTAATTTAGCCGCTTTACTTCTGGATAACCCCTTCTCCTTTCTTATTTTTATCAAGAGTTGCCGTCCTTCTTCGCTTAATTTTATGCATTTTTTCCTTTTCGGCGAGATTCTTTTAATTCTTATCTTTAGTACATCTGACCCGCTTAGGATTATTGTTCTCAGCTCATTTCTGTAGGGCCATAACTCCTTAACTAAGTTAATCCTAGGCACGTTGATAACGTTTGGGATTATGTTTGCAGTAGCGACTAAATCTCCCACCTTTAGATCACTTGTTGGGATGCACACGAGCTTATTGTTTCTAAATACGTAAACGCTATGTGATGCCGTGACTTTTACGGTTTTACCGTACATGAGTTTTAGCTCGTAAAGCGGTTCGTTTATTCTATGAATAAAGACGTTTTTTATAGGTTTGAACGATACTCTTCCATTTTCCGGATTAAAGGAGAGAACCGCGAAATCTTTTAAATTTTCTTTATTATTAATGAATTTTCGAATGAAATCTCCTACTTTTACTAGAAGAATCTGATTTCTTCTAATGTCCTTTACTAATGTATATTCTGAACCGTCTACGCTAGCCGTGGTGTATACTCCGGGTCTGTGCCTGCTCCAGCAGGCGTAGTATACTAGGGGGTTTGGGTTGGCGCCAACGAGTATAACATTTTTGCCAGTATTGGTTATTCCCTTGATCAATGCTTGTGTCAGTGAGGGCGAGGAGGAGCGAGCGTCTCTGCCGACTACGATCTCCTCGTCTTCTACTACAGCTGCGGTGGCGTAGCCTATTTTCTCCGCGATTTCCTCAGTTAGATCTTTGCCGTATACTCCTCTGATATCGTATGCTCTGAAAATTCTGTCGAGCATAGGAGTATTTAGTTTTAGGAAATTAAAAATCTAACCTCTCACACTGATTTGATATTGATGGTTATTATTATTGTTAGCTAAAGCTTAACTTGTTATAGATCGATATATTAAAAAGTTTGGGATGATATCAGCACCATGGAGGATAGTGAGGATTTAAAGAGGAAAAATACTCTTACTGACAATTTCCCTAGTCAGCTCTGTAACCTAGAGCCTATTCTGGCCCTTCATAACGATAAACATCTACGAGCTTGGGGGCTCTCTAGTCTCTATAGTCTTCGTGCAGACAATACCCTATACGGCCTACATGTTCTCTAGGCTTGTGGCTCTATATCGGACTACTACGGGAAGAGGAGGGTATTTATCGTGGTGGCCAGCTCCTATCCATAATCCCCCTATTCATGGCAAGCTTCGTCAGAGAACTGGACCTCCTAATATTCCTAACTAACCTCCTAAATTCTATATCATTCCCTCCTTCCTGGCATCTCTCGGAGAAATTGGCGGAGGCCCCATGTACGGTTATGCCCAGCTGGCTGGCAATATAGGCTGGACCCCGGGAGCTCTAGTTTTAGGACTTCTCCACTCAGCCTGCGGCCAGACGGAAGTATACTTAGCAGCCTCGGCAGCCTCTCTCTTCTCGATAACAATATTCAGCCTATTCCATAAGGTATAGGAGATATTCTCCGCGCCTCTCAGCGGCAGACTTTGAAATTAAAGGGTATCAATTATATTTCCGAGTATTTCCTAGATCTCGAATTTTGTTACAAAAATAACTGTAAAACAAGGGATATAGGGAAGAAATCCATATATGAAACGCCCAGAAAATGTCTAAAGACGTTTCATTTGAGCGTTGAAAAATGATCTAATTTGGTTGCAAGGTCAAGGATGCACCGGTTGTACCGTATCGATAACGGGCGCCACCCATCCGAGCCTGATCGGGTGGGTGAAAATGCTTAACATAAGCTATCACGACCGTTTCCTCTTTCCGTATCGCTCTATATGTTTTGTTTCATTGTGATATGGTTTTATTGGTTCTGCCTCGTCCAAGCCCTTTTGGTAGGGTTATGGGGTCATGGGCGGTGATTGAGCCTAACGGTACAAGGCTCCCATCTACACTACTCCCTGTGGGGGCTTGGAGCAGGGCTCCCATCGCCCCACATACTCACGAAAATAGTATCGCCCAGAACGGAATGATACAAAATGATTAAAAGCTACAGTCTAATGTTTCTGCCCCAAGGTATCCGCGTTCTTGAGAGCCAGTATTATAGTTCTAGACTGGCTAGTTCTTATTTAATCCTTTTGCCAAACTTTTTACCTGCCACTTTAAGCTGTGAAATAAGAGTTTTTAGATAACTTTATATATTTAAAAAAGTCTAAATATATCTAGATGCATTGCAATGGTTTTCGGAGTAAAGACAAAGGGATTAAGGGAAGCGGAAGAGCTTGTGGAGAGAGCTGTAAATTTCTCTAAAGAAGGCAAGTATAATGAAGCCTACAAGTCTCTGGCGGAGGCGCATGAAGTCTTATTGTCGCTCCCAAGAGACGAACAAGAGGTAGAATACTTTAAAACACTAATGAACGTAACCTATGGGCTCACTGCTACCTCATATAATCTTAATCTAAGCAATGAAGTTCTTAAGTGGAGTGGAAAGTACATGGACGCAGCTAAGAAGCTGTATAAAATGGTACGCGAAAAGGGTGAAAGCTTCTCATTCCCGCTTTTCATTAAGACTTTCCCATCGGCATACCTCGTTTGGGAGTTTAAGGCCAGAATACTTCAGGAACTTGGGAGAATTCACGATGCTTTGGAAAGCCTTGATGAGATCCTCGGTAAGGAGAAAGACATAGGTCTACCGTTTACTCCCTACCTAAACGTGTTAGAGGGCTATGAGGCTTATCTGCGTAAGATAAGGTTTCTACTCGTAGCTCGGCTTGCAGCTCCTGATCTTTTCGAGAAGGAGGAGGAAGTTATACAGATAACGGAGAGCGATAGACTACGTATAATAGATAAGTACGTAGAGCTGGGATATCCCAAGGAAGCGGCTCTAGGGGATTTCGAG